>NQJH01000412.1:0-1601 GCA_002256685.1 Methylococcaceae bacterium NSP1-2
GCCGTATAGCGATCCTGATTATGGCTTATTAAAACAGGCGATTATTCAGCGTTATCCAATACCCGATAACGCTGATATTGAAGTATTTAATGGTGCGAGTGCGGCTATTTTCGCGCTGTTGCGTTATTTACAGCCGCAAGATGTGGTGTTATACGCGCCCTTATATGGCGAGTATGAACGGCTGGCTGAACGCTTAGGTTGCAAAATTCATATCATCAACCGTCTAGTAGGTTGGGTTAGCGATAGCGTAACCCAACAAGCAATCCCAAAAGGCGCAACGGTAATTTTCGTCAATCCCGCCACCCCAGACGGCACACTATACGACTTACCCGAATTATTAGCCCAATGGACTTTAGCCCAATGGACTGCTGCCGATTGTCACATCATCATCGACGAATCGTTTTTAGATTTTTGCGTGGTGGAGTCGGCAATGGCTTATATCGCACAATACGAAAAACTAACCATTATAAAATCGTTAAGCAAATTTTACGGCTGTGCGGGTATTCGCATCGGCTTTATTGCTGCGAATGCTGATTTTATCCACCATTTAAAACAGCTAGAACCCGCGTGGAAATTATCCAGCTTAGACATGGCATATATGCAGCAAGCCCTAGCTAACACCGATTTTATCGAGCAAACCCGTCAACAAACTGACAGCAACCGCAAGTTATTAAAGCAGGTGTTACACGATTCGGGCTTGTTCGCTGAGATTTATCCCAGTTGTGCTAATTTTTTACTGGCGCGATTGCCTGACGGAGGTGATGGTTATCAGTTACAAGCCCAACTCGCCCCAGCATGGATACTCATTCGAGTCTGTGAAAATTTTATCGGTTTGGATAAGCGATATGTGCGGTTTGCTGTGAAGGATGAAGTCGCGATTGAACAGTTGGTGCGGGCGTTGATAAATCTGTAGGGTACGCAACGCGGCTAGCAGCTACAAAGCCCATTCATGCTATAAGTCATGAGATTTATTAGGCTATGTAAATTTACATTAGACGGGAGTATTCACGATGGAAACCATTATTATCGCAATAGCCGCGTTGGTTGCATCTGGCTTGACTCTTTTTTCAGGGTTTGGTCTAGGGACATTATTAATGCCTATCATCGCATTATTTTTTCCTGTCGATGTCGCAATAGGCATTACCGCTATGGTTCATTTTGCTAACAATATTTTCAAATTAGGACTATTGGGCTTACACGCTGATAAGAGTGTTATCATCAGATTTGGAATACCTGCGGTTTTTGCGGCATTTATTGGTGCGTTTTTTCTTGGCTGGCTAACATCATTAGACCCTGTATTTGAATACTCATTGCTGGGTAAAACATTACAGGTTATGCCAATTAAATTAATTATAGGGATTATCATTATTTCTTTTGTCATCCTCGAACTTTCTTCCGCTTTTTCATCTATTACGCTCGATAAACGATTTTTGCCAATTGGCGGCTGTATTAGTGGTTTCTTCGGCGGATTATCTGGCAACCAAGGTGCATTTAGAAGTATGTTTTTACTCAAAGCAGGGCTTAGCAAAGAGCAATTTATTGCAACAGGGATTGTGTTGGCAGTGATGGTCGATTCATCGAGAATGTTGATATATGGATGG
>NQJH01000412.1:1610-1964 GCA_002256685.1 Methylococcaceae bacterium NSP1-2
ATCCATGCCATTCAAATTATGGTTTCCAGTTTGCTGCTTATCATCGCATTAGGTCTTATCACGGGTATTTTATAAGGTGGGCAGGCTTTTTTTCCACCAAAA
Source organism: Methylococcaceae bacterium NSP1-2 (assembly GCA_002256685.1). Classification (GTDB taxonomy): domain Bacteria; phylum Pseudomonadota; class Gammaproteobacteria; order Methylococcales; family Methylomonadaceae; genus UBA4132. The sequence goes on from NQJH01000412.1 coordinate 1,713, forward strand.
TATAATCCTAAAAACCAACTGCATAATCAATTAAATACGAATAAAACGAGACCCATAATGAAACCCCTAGCCATTTTCGGCACCAGCTCCGATGCGGGCAAAACGACCATAGTAATGGCATTATGCCGACTTTTTGCTGATCGTGGTATTAAAGTCGCACCGTTCAAAGCGCAAAATGTATCCAATAATTCTGCCGTGACTAAAGAAGGGCGAGAGATTTCACGCGCCCAATGTTTGCAAGCCGAAGCGGCG
>NQJH01000412.1:2006-2388 GCA_002256685.1 Methylococcaceae bacterium NSP1-2
CCTGTGTTATTAAAATCGCACGGTAACGGTTCGGTGCAAGTCGTGGTCAATGGACTGGTGTATAAGAATCAAGGTATTGCTGATTATTATGACGAAATGCCGTTTTTAGAAAGCCAAGTTCAGCAAGCCTTTGAACGCTGTCAGCAAGATTATGAACTGGTGATTGCGGAGGGTGCAGGTTCGCCTGTGGAACTCAATTTACTGCATAAAGATTTATCTAATACTTTCGTTGCCAAGACCTTCCAAACTAAAAATATCCTCGTTGCGGATATTGAACGCGGCGGCGTATTTGCATCCATTTACGGCACATTAGAATTAATGGATAAAACCATGCGCGATAATCTCATCGGCGTAATTGTGAATAAGTTTCGTGGAGATCGGC
>NQJH01000038.1 GCA_002256685.1 Methylococcaceae bacterium NSP1-2
GCATCAAGTTTAACGACATTATCCTTGGCTAAGTTTTTTAGCACCGAATCATGACGCTGTTTGCTCAAAAAATGCAAATATTCGCTGAGTGTGCCAACGCGTTGCTGTTCTTGCAAAATATCAACTTCTTCATCAGAAAAAATAAAACTTTCCGCAACCAGATAATGTCTATCGCGCTCGCCGTCATTCGCAAACAATGAGAGTTTTTCTAAAGCTTTATGTTCTAAAGCATCCAAAAATGAAGCGGGCGCACGAATGTGTTTATCCACTGTTACTACCCACGGCAAGGCGCGTCCTGTTTGCTCATAACGGGTTTTAACGCTGTTGATTACGGCTGAGCGCGGTAATTCGTCTTCGCGCCCTTCGGGTTTAACAAGAAAAGCATCAACAGCGGTAACTTGGGTGTTAAATCCCGCCTGTTCAAATTGTTCAATAATCTTGCCATAACGCGGTTTATAAGGAATGCCGGTGCCGTCATAAAGAATATTAATACCATGCTGTTTAGCATGATCTGCCACCAAGCTACGCAAACGATTAGCAAATGGTTCAACGTAAATATAATCATCACTGTGATGACCCGCCGCCGTTAGCACACAATACAAATCGCTAATTTTGCGAAATTCATCTAATGAAGCCACCACGAAATTATCTCCACATTGCGCATTCGCTAACTCTTCAACAGCGGTTTTTCCTGAACCTGCCCCACCCATACTCATAAATAATTTAGCGTGGGTATCGGGAACTTTACCCTCGAAAATCGATTGTTTCGCCTGATCGAGTTTTTTGCTAATACTCGTGAGTCGGTCATAAGCGATTTCCACGGCTCGATTAAGTCTTTCATCGCCATTTGCAATCACTAACATTTTCTGTCTCAATGCTTCGTTATTGGCTAGATCAAAGATTTGCGCTTTCTCGCCCGCGCACTGTTTTAACAGTTCCACTAATTCAGTGTGCGAAGGCGAACGTAGCCCTGAAAGCATATTAACATCCAGACAAAACAGTGGTGCAGCACCGGTTTCATTGACAGGAATGCCATCAATATCGGTTTTACCCGCTACCCGTAAAGCCTCGGTATCGGGTAAATAACCAATCACATTTTCAGCACTACACAGCGGGTAATCGGCTAACTGCTTACCGGCAATAAATAGTTTTTCCTCAATACGATCAAAGGGTACTAAACCTCCGTTGACCGACACCAGACAGTCGATGCCATCCGCTGTTTTATGGGATAAAAACGGAATACCTGAAACAAAGCGTTTATTTTCTGGCCATTTACCATAGTCATTCGGCTGATTTTGAAGATTTTTACTGAGGTTGGGATTCAGTGCGTGTTGAAAGGCAAGGCTAATGTCCGCTAAACCACTATTGGTATCATGAAGCGCGATAGGATCATTCGCTTCTAGCCGTCTAAAATCAATGCTTCGTTCATAAACGCCTTTAAAAGCAGGTAGATTGCCTAACGCGGTCATAAACAAATCAAGCGTGAGTCGATTACCATAAGAAAAAGGACGGACACTACGCATATTGAGATAAAACAGGCTTAAGCGTTCGGCAATATTTTCGGTGTGAATCACAAAACCGTTATTATCAAAAATCGCGCTATCTTGGTTATTACCCTCGCCATCTAAGACTAAATGTTCAATGATTTCACGAAAGGCTTTACGCTTGCAGGCATCAGTCATACTACCCGGTCGATGGTTCACGGTAATTTGTTCTTTCCAATCGTGATACATTTCCCGATGAATACGCGAAAACAGCTCTGTTAAATAAGTGACCCGTTTGGCTTGATCTTGCGAAACCGTGGCTTCTGCTTCTTGCTGTAACGTTGATAACACCGCGCTACCTCTCGCAATTGCCAACACTGTGCGCAATTTTTTCAGTTGTTTATAGCCTGAAATTCGAGGCGTGGTGTTTGTCGTCATAATTAAACCTATCGAGCATCTTTGAAACGGTGGGTAATGATACTCTGAAGTTGTTCGAAGGTTAAATCTTACAACAGCGAGTGCAGTTTCAAATAATGGCACAGGTAACCCACAAAACTTTATGATTTACGGCGATGCGTGCAGCTGTTGAGACAGGGATTTATTGCAACGGAGACCGGGGATTTTGTCTTGTATCCGAATTTAGAAAATGTACCGACTGGTGAATTTAAAGCAACGGTAAAACGTTATAAACACGATTAATACAGGTTGTTGTTAAATTATGTGAGTAACAGTGAAATCTATCGTTTGCGATGATAGTGGGGCATTATTTTTGACAATGCCCACTCACTCATCTTCTTTACAAAGGCAAATCTACTTGCGATTTTGGTGCTGTTTTAGGTGTGGTACTTTCAGTATCGCTACCATCGAAACCGAATAAACCAGTCATCATTTCCCATAGGGTTCTATCAATATCCCGTTTGGGTAAATCCACTATTTTTTCATCCGATGGTTTCACAACGGGCAGGTTACTGGGTTTAAAATCACCGTACAAACCTGATAATTTATCTTGACCGTCTACCGTTTTAAAGACTAAAAATACTTTTTTCTCCACGCGATCTTCACCGCTAGGCTGATCGGAATACACATAATCCCAGCGATTTTTGTGAAAATAATCAACCAGCATCGGCGAACCCATGATGTATAACACTTGGCGTTTATCCATGTTAGGTCTGAGTTGATTAATCATATTTTGATCAATAATATTACCCTGTTGAATTTCTAAGGTATAAACCCCCGGTAGATTGTTCAAAACAGTAGAGCAGGAAGTTAGGGTCAGGCTTGCTAATAGACTGAAAGAAAAAAGCGATTTTCTCATGGGATAGTGCGAAAGGTTTAAAAAAGTAAAATCATACAGGATGTTAAAAGATTATCCTATAAAACTGTCATGTTGTTGTTAGCTAAAAAGGCTACAATGTACTATACGATACAATTCGCTGCTGACGGTTTAACAGGAGATAAATATTGGAAACACATGATTTAAAAAATGCAGGTCTGAAAGTTACGATACCACGAATTAAAATTTTGCAAATTTTAGAAAAACAATCGAATAATCGCCATTTAACAGCTGAGCAAGTGTATAAAATTCTGTTAAGTGAAGACGAAGATATAGGTTTAGCGACTGTTTATCGGGTACTGACTCAATTTGAAACGGCAGGCTTAGTGACTCGACATCATTTTGATGGTGGTAATTCTGTTTTTGAATTGGCAAATGGTCTGCATCACGATCATATTCTGTGCATGAAATGCGGCAAAGTTGATGAATTTTCCGATGAATCGATTGAAATACGTCAAAAAGAAATTGCCAAAAAATATGGTTATGAATTAACTGACCATAGCCTTTATTTGTATGGTTTTTGTCCTACCTGCCGAAAATCTTAACCTCCCAGAGACTTCATGTTTAAACCCCTTATTTTTTATATCGGTCTGCGTTATACGCGGGCTAAACGACGCACTCAGTTTATTTCTTTTGTCACGCTGGCATCGGTGTTAGGTATCGCCTTAAGCGTTACCGCGCTCATTACCGTGTTATCAGTAATGAACGGTTTTGTCGGCAAAATCAGTGAGCGTATGCTCAGTATGACTTCCCATGCCACCATCACAGGACGCTCTGGGCAATTAGAAAACTGGCAAGCCTTAGAGCAGCAGTTAAAAAATTACCCGCACGTTCAGGGCACCGCGCCTTTTATCTCTGGGCAAGTGATGATTAATGCGGATCGCCGTGTCAATGGCACGATGATAAGCGGTATTTTGCCCGACGTTGAACCCAACGTATCCGAAATAGCCGATAAAATGACATCGGGTAAATTATCGAATTTAGTCGCAGGTGAATACGGCATTATTCTTGGGGAAGAACAAGCGAATTATCTAGGTGTTATGGTGGGTGATAAAGTCACCATCATCAGTCCACAAGTTAATTCCACGCCTGCGGGTGTTGTGCCTAGAATGCGGCGTTTCACGGTGGTAGGTACGTTTAAAGTCGGTATGTATGAATATGACCGCAACATGGCATTAATTCACATGGATGATGCAGCTAAGTTATTTCGTTTAGAAAATAGCGTATCCGCGATGCGCATTAAAATGGATGATTTATTAAACGCCCCACAAATCACCGCCGCACTGGCTAAGACTTTTATTGAAGATTACCAAGTCAGTGACTGGACAATGGCGCATGATAACTTCTTCCAAGCCATTAAAATGGAAAAAAAGGTAATGTCGATTATTCTGTTGCTCATGGTTGCAGTGTCGGCGTTTAACATCGTCTCTACGCTGATTATGGTGGTCACAGACAAACGTAGCGACATCGCTATTTTAAAAACCCAAGGGCTGACTTCTGCGTCGGTGATGGGTATTTTTATGGTATTGGGTACGGTCATTGGGCTATTCGGCACAATACTAGGTGTGATTTGTGGTGTGTTACTCGCTATCAACGCGCCTGATTTAGTAAGTAGCATTGAAGCGTTATTTCATGTGAAATTTTTAAATGCGCAAATTTATTACATCAGCGAATTACCTTCTGAATTGATGTGGACGGATGTCGTTGCCACTGCTGGCATGGCGTTTTTATTGTCCATACTCGCTACTATTTATCCCGCTTGGCAAGCTGCTAAAATCAATCCAGCCGAGGTATTGCGTTATGAATAAGAAGCCAATTATTTTGCAATGCAAAAAATTAACCAAACGCTATCAAGGCGAACTGGATGTTGAAGTTTTAAAAGGCGTAGATTTAGCGATTGCCGTTGGTGAACGCGTCGCGATTATGGGGGTGTCGGGTTCAGGTAAAAGTACCCTGATGCACTTATTAGGCGGTTTAGACCAACCGACTAGCGGCGAAGTGATACTGGACGGCGTTAATCTGAATTCAGTCAATAGTACTAAACTGGCACAGCTTAGAAATAAATCCTTAGGATTTATTTACCAATCCCATCATTTATTGGGCGAGTTTACCGTGTTAGAAAATGTCGCCATGCCGTTGTTGATTGCTAACTTGTCAGTCAAAGAAGCTAAACAACGTGCTACTGCTTTATTAGAGCGCGTTGGTTTGGGTCCTCGTATTCAACACAAACCCAGCGAATTATCGGGTGGTGAAAGACAACGCGCTGCGATTGCCAGAGCCTTGATTAATAAACCGAATGTGATTCTAGCCGATGAACCGACAGGCAATCTGGACACTAAAACCGCCGATTCGGTTTATCAGCTCATGCTGGAATTAAATCAAGAATTGAATATTAGTTTTCTGGTGGTGACGCATGACCATGAACTTGCATCAAGAATGGGCAAAGTGTTACACATGGAAGATGGCTTGATTGTAAACCATTAATGTTTGTGTCATTGCCATTAAATTAGGCAATTGTGTATTTTTGTAGGTGCGACAGATTCGCACTGTGCGGATAAATCCGCATCTACAACGCGTAGCAATCGAAACTTAACTTTTATACACCATCAAATGATAAAACAATCTAACTATTGGTTTTTATTGTTAAGCCTTCTGGTCTGTCAATCTGCCTTTGCTTTAAGATGCGGGCCGTATGTGATTAATGAAGGTATGTATAGAGGCGAGGTTTATGGTAAATGTGGTCAAGCAACGTCTGTTGAAAGCCATATTGAAAGAAGAAGCACTGGTCATATCATACAAAACCAACAGCTCTTCGGTGGACAAAGAAACGCTTTGCCTAATAGTTTCGGTTATGGGCAAAGTAACGCGGTAGAAGTAGAGATTGTCGTTGAAGAATGGATTTATAATTTCGGTCCTTCACGTTTGCAGCAATATTTACGTTTTGAAAATGGCAAGTTAATGGAAATTCGCAATTTAAGCCGTGGATATTGAAACACTCTATCCAGTGCCTATGAAATTGGATAAATAAACAAAGAAATAGCAAAACCCATCATATCCCCAAATGGGTTTCGCTATCACCTCTACGCGCTCCGCGCCAACTTAGAAACGTAACTTTCCAAATCGTCGATAGAGCTTAAAAATAACCACGATAACACCGATTTTTTGACTAGCCAGCCTTTGCTCGCAAACCAAACTCGATAGCCTTGAGCTTGTAAGATTTGCATGTATTGCTGTGCTTTGATTTGCTCGCTATTGGATAACGCTAGATTGGAATGCCATGCGTATCGAGAAATATGAAACAAACTCAGTAATACCTGACGACTCAGGGCAACGCCGTTATGCCAGACAATTGGCGCAGTTTTAAGCACATAGCTTTTGCTAATAGCCAGTCCCGTTAAAGCCAGCTTTTGTAACACTAAGGTATATTTTTTCAATTGCGCTTGCTGTTCGTTTGAAAGTGGTAGGCGTGGATAAGACCTATCAAACCACATTTGGTAGAGGCTGATAATAATTTGCGCTCCCATTGACAAGCCCATCATCGCGCCCGAAGCCACTACCACATAAGCAAAGCTCGGCGTAGTGCGCGTGATAAACCAAGACATCGTGTCGATGAGCATCGATACAAAGGGAATTACCACAATGATGCGTTTTAGCGAAACGCTCATGTCGCAATAAATAAAAATTCTACCGACAAATAATAAAATAAAAGCGATACCAAATAAGTGAATATGCGATATTTTCACTAAGGTGGGCAATGGGGCTGCTTTGGATGAGGCAACTTCCATCACACCTTCATAAGTCGTTAAGTTGGGCAAGCTGGGATTGGTTTCACCGTTGTGACAACCCGCGCAGTCTCGGTTTAATATCGGGGCAATGTCTTGTTGAAAGTCCTCTTTTGATTTACCCGTACTCAGCCATGCTAGAATTTTTTCTTTGTCATCGGCAGATTTTAGGTTGGCTTCCATAGGACCGCCATTAATCGCCGAACCTAGCCGTGTTTTATCTTGCGATCCGTAATAGGCAATCATGACATCTTGTATCGACATACCGGGCTGTCCATCACGCATTTGGTGCGTGTAATACAGGTGCGTTAAGCCGAATAAATAACCGATGCCTATGGTCATTAGAAACAGCGAATAGAGCATCTTTTCGCTGACTGAAATATCTTTGAATCTTAAACAGTGTTTTTCCATAATCCACCTCCTGTTTGAGTGAATATGTTTTTGCGGTTCTTTACAGTTCCACTATTATTTCTTAAGCAAACGCTGTACCAAAAAAATAATATCAATGGCACTATGATTTTTATTGATATATTACAATGCGTTACGGAGTTTTGCTGTTTAATTGGCTGTATGCTTGATGAGCAAACAACGCATCAATGTTGTGTGGAATCGAGGCGGCTTGCACCAACTTGGATAGATTCGCCAGTGGGGTGGAATGAATAGAGTGGTAGAAAATCCATCGCCTAGCTGATTGATTATAATGGGTTTCGACTATTACGAAACCGTTCACACTGAGCCTGTCGAAGTGTGAATGTGGTTCGACAAACTCACCACGAACGGCATCATTTTATTGTGCTTTTGCTATATCACCTCTACGGACTCGCCGCGCTAGGCTTATGAGTTGACAATAAACTCTTTTTGGTTCGATAATCAAACCGATAGTCTCAGGACTTTCACATTCAATTATAAATATAAAAACCTATGGAGTAATCATGTCAAACAAATCTGCAATAACCGTCTCAACACTGTGGCGTTATCCAGTAAAATCTATGATGGGCGAGGAACTTAACGGTGCGCACATCACGACGGGCGGGGTGTTAGGCGATCGTTCCTACGCACTTATCGATACCGAAACTAACAAGGTAGTGAGTGCCAAAAATCCAAAAAAATGGCCTAATATTTTTTCATTTCGCGCGGCATATACTGCACCGCCTGAACTCAATGCGACTTCGCCCATTTGGATAAGTCTTCCAGATGGCACGGTGTTACGCAGCGATCAAGCTGATGTAAATCAACAACTGTCAACTGCTTTGGGCAGCTCAGTGAAATTAGCAACTCAAGCACCTGAAGCGGCAACACTTGAACAGTATTGGCCAGAATTCGACGGTGAATCTAACGAAATATCCAACGAAGCAGTGGCTGGCGACGCGCCTCAGGGTTCGTTTTTTGATTATGCGGCGGTGCATTTACTGACCACCAGCTCTATGGAAGCCATGCAAAAGCTGTATCCTGAAGGTCGTTTTGAAGTCAGACGCTTTAGACCCAATATCATGATAGACACCAGCGGTCTTAGCGGTTTTGTTGAAAATGATTGGGTAGGAAAAACCATCAGACTGGGTGACACGCTACGTTTACGCATATCAGATCCTTGTCCGCGTTGCGTGATGCCAACACTGGCACAAGGCGATTTACCTGCTGATAACGGCATACTCAAATATGCTATTGCCAAAAATCGCCCTCTTGTACCTTTCGCTGGCAAGGAATTACCCAGTGTTGGTGTTTATGCCCAAGTCATCCAAGCGGGTTGGGTTAAACGTGGTGATACTATCGTGATTGAAGATTGATAGGGGACAAAAATCCCTAACTCAAACCTCCGAGCTTTTAAAAACCTCGGAGGTCTTACTTACCAAATTAAGTCGCTCTGAGCTTGTGCGGAAAAATCCTTAACTGTGGGTAGTGACGTATAACTCAATATATCGCTCTAAAAGGATTAACCGGTTTACGCCCCCGTTTTTCTTGTCTGTGCATCCATTTCTTGCGGGCATGATATGTCCAAAAACCCTGAACACCAAAATATCCCGCTGTTGAACAAATCACCCCCATAATCAAACATCCTGTTAAAAACGGTATCCAAAGTCCACCTGATAACACGGCATCCAGTGAAAATTCAGCGGCGGACGGCATATTCAATACCGATAAGCCAATCCGATAAGCAAAATAAAATAGCGGCGGCATAGTAATCGGATTAGTCAACCACACCAAACCGACCGCTATCGGCAAATTGCCGCGAAAATAAAACGCGCTTATCGCTGCCAGTGCCATTTGTGTTGGTGTCGGTATCCATGCACAAAATAACCCTATCGCAAAAGCAATGGACACTGAGCGACGGTTCAAATGCCACAGATTAGGGTCATGTAATTTTTCACCCAGAAACTGAAGATTTTTATGCCTTTTCAGCATTTCAGGATTAGGCATGTACTTTTTTAGGAATTGTTTAGGCATGTTCGTGACAATAAACGTTAAAATCGTGGGTGTGTAAGTTTATCAGGTTTTTGATAAGCTCAAAAACATCAAGGAACTCAATGATTGCTGCCGCCCTGTCGTTGTTAGCGGGTATTTTACTAGTGCAACAACTGCCTTTCTTACCGGATGGGCGATGGCTAATACTGGGCGGCATCGTGGCTGGCATTATGGCATGGTTGCGTTACTGGCGGTTGTTGTTTTTTGTGGTCGGGCTGGTGTGGGCAATCGGGTTTGCCATGATTAGATTAGCAGATCGATTACCCGCAAACTTAGAAGGCATAGAAATTCCAGTGACGGGCATCATTGCCAGCTTGCCCGAAGTCGATGAACGGCGTGTGAGCTTTGATTTTATCGTTACTGACTC
>NQJH01000039.1 GCA_002256685.1 Methylococcaceae bacterium NSP1-2
GTAGCCAGTATGGAAACAGAATAAAACAGTCCGAGGATGCCTAGTGTTCTTATACGCATAACTACCTCCTTAATAAAAGAAAGCTTAGTCATTAAGCTGCTTTTGATTATCTACCAAAGAAAAACAGTTTTCAACTTAACATTTTTTCTTGGTCATAAAAGCCGGTGATGCGCGTTTTACAGACGTTGCAGTGCAACGTCTCTACAATGTGTTTGTTCTAATCAATATCAATTTGAAAATCGTCTAAAAACATCTCTGCATAAGTTTTATAGACTTTATGGGCGATAAATGCGTCGTATAAGTCGGGGTCTATGTGACACTCTTCTTTCATATTTTTCAAAATAGCCAAGGCTTCAGACAATTTTTTGCCTTTTTTATAGGGTCTATCTTTGGCGGTTAAGGCTTCAAAAATATCGGCGATTGCCATGACACGGGCGGGGATGGACATTTGTTCGCGGGTTAGTCCGTTGGGATAACCTCTGCCATCAATGCGTTCATGATGACCGCCTGCATATTCAGTAACTTTTTGTAAATGTTTGGGAAATTTAATCGCTTTTAACATATCGATAGTGGCGTTAATGTGATTATTAATAATTTTACGTTCCTCGGCAGTGAGTGTGCCTCTGGAAATAACCAAATTGTAAAGTTCTTCATCGGTGATTAACGGTGTATCGACGTTATTTAACTGCCAGTTAAGGGTTTTTAATGACTGTAGGCGTTGCGTGTCCGTCTCAGTCATAAACTCACCGCCGATATTGCAGTGTTTAATAAAGGCAAAGTCTTCGTTTAACTGAGTAATGTGGGCTTGCAGGGTGTTTTGCCGTGCTGTCGAGAGGCTGTCATTGCCTTGGTATTCGGCAAGTTGTTGTTTAAGTAGGGCAATTTCTTGATCCCGTTTTAGCACTTCAAAACGAGTTTCTAATAAATGAATACGGTCAAAAATAGTTTCTAGTTTCGTTGCTTTGTCGATAACGTATTCGGGTGAAGTAATTTTGCCGCAATCATGCAACCAACTGGCGATAGTGAGTTCATAGCGATCCGCTTCGTTAAGTTGAAAATCTTGCAAGTAACCATGATGGGTGTTATGCGCGGCTTCGGCTATCATCATGGTGAGTTCTGGAACACGGCGACAATGTCCGCCTGTGTAAGGGGATTTTTCATCGATGGCGGTCGCAACCAATTTAATCATCGATTCAAACATATTTTCTAAATCGGTAATCAGTGTTTGCTTAGTGAGTACTGTTGCCGCTTGTGAAGCGAAAGCTTCAGCAAAGCGTTCTGAAATAGGATCAAAATCGACAATTTCTTGAGTAACAGGGTCAATGGCGTTAATGAGTTGAAGGACACCGATAGTCTCACTTTGGTGATTTTTTAAGGGGACAGCCAGAAATGATTTTGAACGGTAGCTATTTTTTCTATCGAAGTCTTTAGTGCCTGAAAAATCAAACTTGTCGGTATCGTAGGCATCCTGAATATTGACAGTTCTATCATTATGATAAGAATAGCTGACCACATTGTGCAGATTTGGCTCACCGTTTTCTAGGTAGAGCGGCACACTGGGTTTATCGAGAAAGTTGCTGGTACAGTCATTAAAAAATATACCTAGGCTATCAGATTGAAAGATTTCTATGGTCATCACATCATCATAGGTGAGAAATAAGCTGCCACCATCGGCATGGGTAATCGATTTTGCCCCTAGCAATATTTTTTCTAACAATCGTGACGTATTCTTTTCAGCGGATAAAGCAATGCCGATGTCGATGAGTTGTTCGAGTTGATGAATAATTTTTTGCGTGATCATAAAAATGTGTGACAGGTTATTTAAGAATCATTAATTTAAGTTTGAAGTTACGTCAAACCTATATTCCAATTGAAACTGCTGTAACTGACGCTCAGAAAAATACCTTAAAGCGATTATTTAACCATGCTCATTAGACAGTGAGCAAAATCGTTAGCAAAACGGTCTTCGTCACATAAACGACTCTGTAGTAATTGTTGTCGTAATCCAGCGCGTAACAAAGCCAGATTATTCAGCGAGGTGCTATGCTGTTGCGCTAGGTTGATGTATTCATCGACCGAGTTGGCAAGCCATGCTTCCATGCCAACTGCCGATAAAATACTCACTCCCATACGCGACACGGAGCTATTACCCGCTAGCGACAACACGGGGACACCCATCCACAAGGCTTCACAGCTGGTGGTCGCGCCATTGTAAGGAAAGGTATCCAACGCAATGTCGATTTCATGATAGGTTTTAAGATGGTATACCGAAAAAGGACGAAAATCTAAACGTTGAACATCCACACCAAAGGCTTCAAATAACCCGCGAATTCGTCCCGCAACCCCTGCATCAATCAGCAATTTGTTATGCAATATTAGGCGACTATTGGGAATACTCAGTAAAATTTGACTCCATGCAAATACCACGCTGCGGTTTAGTTTTTGCACATTATTCAATGAACCAAAAGTAATAAAGCCGTTGTGTAAGGCAGGCAGGATGTTGACTTCAGGCGCGTCGGCGTTAGGTCGATAATTAAACTGACTGCACGGCAAATAAGCCAGTTGTTCGGTGTGCTGGGCTGTTGCGGATGTTTCAGGATCAGCGTAATTATCGCTAATACGATAATCGAACGCCGGTAAGCCGGTGGTAAATGAATAACCTAGCCAAGTCGCCATAATAGGCGCGGGTTTTTTAGCCAATGCGTACAATCGATGCCCTTTACTGTGCCCGCTTAAATCAATCAATATATGAATTTTATCGTGTTTAATCTGCTCACACAGTGCATCATCGGATAATGCGGATACTTGTCGCCATAACAGTGGTAAGGCTTTAATACGTTGCGTAACCGCGTCTTCAGTGCTTTGATTGGCATAGCAGACAATATCAAATTGTTGGCGATTGAGCTTTTCCAATAACGGTTCTGCAAAATACATCACCGAATGTTCACGAAAATCCCCTGAAATAAAACCGATACGCAGTTTATCGCCGCGTGGAACAGGGCAGGGCAGAGCAGGCAGTTCAAACTGCTGTCCCCATTGCCGATGGGCATTTACTATTTGCTCAGCCGTTAAATCATCTCGATAAAGTAGCAGGAATAAGCTACCGCTGCCCGCATTGTGTTTAGCCTCTTGTTGATTCGGATTAACCGCTAAAGCCTGCTGATAACAGCTAATGGCTTCAGCAAATCGCCCTTGTTCTGACAAAGCCGTGCCTAAATTATTCCAAGCCTCCGCAAAATCGGGACGTAACGCCAGTGCTTTTCGCGCCTGTACTTCTGCTTCACTCAGTTGCCCCAGCATTCGAGCAACATTTGATAAATTAGAATATGCACTCGGATAATCTTGCCAATACGTTAAAGCCGCACTGTAAGCGGTTTTTGCAGTTTCTATTTGCCCTATTTCCAATAAAGCATTGCCTTTGTTATTACTGAGAATGGCAAGTTGGGACAAGATTTCCGTGCGTTGTTGCTGAGTCCGTTGTGTGCTTGCCAAACGATCCGTCAAAATCAGTATCAGCGATGAATAAGCGGGGACAAACAAAGGCTGTTGAGTAATCAAAGTGGTAAATAACACTTCAGCTTTGTTTGTCTCGCCGGTATTACGGTAAAGCTCTGCCAAATTATGTTGCAAACCCAAGTGCTGAGGATTTTGTTGAGCCGCTGGCAACAATACCGCCAACGCTTGTTCTGTTTGACCTGATTGCGCTAACAACGCCGCCAAGTCAGCCAAAGCATTCAGGTCACTAGGCATGGTTTCAAGATGCTTACGCAAATTATTGACCAATTGATGTAAATCAGCGTTGTTATTCATCGTAATATTTGGGTTGAAAAAAGGATAAGTTTTTAATAAAAAATTCGGCATGTATTATTCTGAGCTTTGTATCCAATAGCTGAAGCTATTGGACTCCTGAATACATGCAAACTTATTGACATGAACTTACTAACAATACGCGAAATTATAATAGTTCAAACAGACCTGTCAGGTTTTTAAAATCTGACAGGTCTATTATAAACTGGGGGATTAATCAAAAATTAGCATTAAAGTTGCCAGTAGTGCCAATACGCGGCCACGAGTTTAATACGGCTTTGACAACTGTCGCTAACGGAATGGCTAAAAATACGCCCCAAAATCCCCATAAGCCACCAAAAAATAGAATGGCAATAATAATAGCGACGGCGTGTAAATTAACGGCTTCGGAAAATAATAATGGGACTAAGATTACGCCATCTAAGGCTTGAATAATGCTGTAGGCTACGACGACGTACATGAAATCATCACCGCTTAATCCCCATTGAAAATAAGCGACACCTAACACGGGAACGGTGACTAACGTTGCGCCAACATAAGGAATAATGACCTGTAAGCCCATGAATACCGCAAGTAACATGGCATAATTTAAGTCCAGCGCGGCATAGGTTATAAAGCTAACAAACCAGAGTATGAAGACTTCGGCAAATTTACCGTGGACATAATTACCGATTTGTTCATCAATCTCTTCCCACACATGAACGGTTAAATGTCGCTCACTGGGCATAAATTGTATAAACCAAGATACTAATAATTCTTTGTCTTTTAAAAAGAAAAATACCATCATTGGGACTAAGAATAAATAAATCATCACGCTGACTAAGCCAACCACTGAAGCGGCAGAAACGGATAATAAATTTTGCGCGTAACTTAATAATTCTTTTTGTGCCAATGGCATGAATTGTTGAATCTTTTTTTCGGAAAAAAACTGCGGATAGAGTTTAGATAAACGCATGATTTCGGTTTGCGCTTGGCTGAGAATACTGGGGATTTGTTGCACCAGTTCCATTGCTTGTTCTGACACGATAGGCAATAAAAAAAACAATAAAAACCCAAGTCCCACTACAAAACTTAAAAACACTAAATAGACCGCAACTAGCCGTGAAATTTTCATGCTTTCAACTTTTCTTATTATTCCTTCCAGCAAGTAGGCCAGTACGATGGAAACAAATACAGGCATCAGTAAATCGGACAGGGAATAAATCAGTACAAAACTAACGATTAACGTCAATGCCAGTAATACCGCTTGGGTGTTTGGCAATAACCGCCTCATACCGTCTCTTAAAAAACGTAGCGTTACAAATTGGACTTGAGTTGACATGGACGTTAGAACCTATAGTTTTTATTTGGGGCATTCTACTGTGTAATGCTTTTTCCAGCACGGCTGTTTTTGAATTGCGTTGCTTCTCGCGTAAAATGAATACAGTAAATCGAGTAAACAGTTCGGAGAAAACAATGCAATACGATGTATTTAATGGCGATGCCGATGGTTTGTGTGCGTTGTTGCAATTACGCCTTGCACAACCTGCCGAGGCAACCTTGGTCACGGGAGTTAAAAGAGACATCGAGTTATTGGCACGAGTCAATGCTCAAGCAGGCGATCACGTTACCGTACTGGATATTTCGTTAGCAAAAAACGCTTCCGCATTGAATAGACTGTTACAGCAAGGCGCGAGTGTGTTTTATGTCGATCATCATCAAGCGGGTGAAATTCCACAACACTCTCAGCTTAAAACCCTTATTAATACCGATGCCACTACCTGCACCAGTTTATTGATGGATGAATACCTAGCAGGGCAATACCGTGCGTGGGCAGTGGTCGCGGCGTTTGGTGATAATCTAATGCACAGTGCGCAACAAGCCGCGCAGTCTTTATCATTAACCAGCACGCAACTTAACGACCTGCAACAATTAGGCGTGTGCATGAATTATAATGGCTATGGTGAAAGTTTGGCTGATTTACATTTTGCACCCGACGCGCTGTATCGAGAAGCATGTCGATACAACTCACCGTTTGACTTTATCACCGATAAGCACGTTATTTATCAACAGTTAATCAGTGGGTACAACGATGATATGGCACAGGCGTTAGCCATAAAATCCGACTATCAATCGGCGAGTATGGCAGTTTATATTCTGCCCGATATGGCGTGGGCAAGACGTGTGAGTGGGGTGTTTAGCAATGAACTCGCCAATCAGCATCCAGACCGCGCTCATGCGGTATTAAATTTCCGTCCACAAGGCGGTTATCAAATCAGTGTTCGCGCGCCGTTAAGCAATCAAACCGGTGCGGATGAACTGTGTTCGGCTTTTGCGACCGGTGGCGGACGTAAAAGTGCGGCGGGGATTAATCATTTACCACTCGACCAATTAGGCGTTTTTATTAACGCCTTTGCTCAACATTATCACTAAAAAATACTATGACTTCAAAAAGCACCAATACCGTTTGGCATCATGCCACCATCACTCGCACGGCGCGTGAAACGCTACATAAACATCAAAGCGTTATTCTTTGGTTTACGGGTTTATCGGGGTCGGGTAAATCCACATTAGCCCACGCGGTAGAAGATTATTTGTATCATCTGGGTATTTCTACTTTTGTACTCGATGGCGATAATGTCCGTCATGGGTTGTGTAGTGATTTGGGTTTTAATGATAAAGATCGGGTGGAAAATATTCGCCGCATTGGTGAGTTAGCCAAGCTGATGACCGAAGCAGGGATTATTACGCTGACGGCTTTTATTTCGCCGTTTAAATCAGACCGTAACACCGCTAGAAATCTGGTGCCGCATGGTGATTTTTTGGAAATTTACTGTGAATGTCCGATTGAAACCTGCGAACAACGCGATGTAAAAGGCTTGTACAAAAAAGCCAGAGCGGGACAAATTCCATTTTTTACCGGTATTGACTCACCCTACGAAGCCCCTGAAAATCCTGAATTAGTCTTGGATACGCAACATCTATCTTTAGAAGACAGTGTGCAGCAAGTGATAGCTTTACTTGAACAACGCGGCATTATTAACCTACCACGCACCAAGGAAAAAACATGATTCCTGTCGTATTATCAGGCGGTTCAGGAACACGGCTGTGGCCGTTATCACGCGGACAATACCCTAAACAGTTTTTGCCCTTAGTGTCAGAACATACCTTATTGCAAGACACCCTGCTAAGATTATCCGGTATTGCCGATTTACAAGCCCCGCTTGCCGTTTGTAACGAAGATCATCGTTTCATGATGGCAGAACAATTACGCGAAATTAATGCTCAACCAGCGGCGATTATTCTTGAACCTGTTGGTAAAAATACCGCCCCCGCTGTCGCAATGGCGGCATTAACGGCGAGTGAAGATGATATTTTATTAGTGTTGCCCGCCGATCATGTCATCACCAATATTGAGGCGTTTCATGACGCTATCGCACACGCTAGAATATTGGCAGAGCAGGGGTTTTTAGTCACTTTTGGTATTGTTCCGACTGAACCTGAAACCGGTTATGGCTATATTCAACGTGATACCATCCAGCAGGGTGTGGCGTTTAATGTCGCGGCTTTTGTGGAAAAACCCGACTTAGCCACTGCACAAAGCTATTTACAAAGTGGTGATTATTTTTGGAATAGCGGCATGTTTGTTTTTAAAGCGGCGTGTTTTTTAGCCGAATTAGAAAAATTCAATCCAATGATGTTGGCAGTGTGTCGTGAGGCATTGAATACCGCCGAAGTGGATGTGGATTTTGTCCGTGTCAATAAAGCCATTTTTTCCACCTGCCCTAGCGATTCTATCGACTACGCGGTGATGGAAAAAACCGACAAAGCCGTGGTGATTCCGCTGGATGCAGGTTGGAATGACATCGGTTCGTGGTCGGCGTTGTGGGATGTGACTCATAAAGACGCATACGGTAATGCAATTAGCGGTGATGTATTAACGCTCGATACCGAAAATTCATTTATTTATGCAGAACATAAACTGGTGACGGTGATTGGTGTGCGTGATTTAGTAGTCGTCGAAACGAAAGACGCGCTGATGATTGCCAGCAAAGACAAAGTTCAAGACGTTAAACACATTGTCGAGCAACTGAAAAAATCTAACCGTAAAGAAGCTGAAATTCACCGTAAAATATACCGACCGTGGGGACATTATGATTTAGTCGATGAAGGTGAACGTCATCATACTAAGCGTATCGTCATCAAACCAAAGGCTAAATTATCGGTACAAAAACATCATCACCGCGCTGAACATTGGGTGGTTGTCAAAGGCACCGCACTGGTCAGTAAAGGTGATGAAACCGTATTAATTACCGAAAATGAATCTATTTACATTCCTGTGGGTGTGATTCATAGCCTTGAAAATCCAGGTGTTATTCCCTTGGAAATTATCGAGGTTCAATCGGGTAGTTATTTAGGCGAAGATGATATTGTTCGTTTTTCTGATCAATACGGACGTATTTAATATTTTTATAATTAATAAAGGAATCATATTTAATGAGTACCATCACTAAAGTAACCAAAGCCGTATTTCCTGTTGCAGGTTTAGGAACGCGTTTCCTACCAGCGACTAAAGCAAGCCCTAAAGAAATGTTACCCATTGTTGATAAGCCCTTGATTCAATACGCAGTGGAAGAAGCCGTTGCGGCAGGTATTGATACCATGGTGTTTATTACCGGACGTAGCAAAAACGCGATTATCGAACATTTCGATAAAGCCTACGAATTGGAAACTGAGCTAGAAGCCAAAGGAAAAACTGAATTGTTAGCTTTACTTCGTGGCATTGTGCCGCCGAATATTTCGTTCGTTTTTATTCGCCAACCTGAAGCACTAGGGCTAGGTCATGCGGTGTTGTGTGCTAGACCTGTTATTGGTGATGAGCCGTTTGCCGTCATTCTAGCTGATGATTTGATTGAAGATGAAGGACGTGGCTGTATTGCACAAATGGTTAAACTGTACGAAGAAAAACACACCTCTATTCTGGGTGTTGAACGGGTTGACCCCTCAGAAACAGGTAGTTACGGCATAGTCAGAACCACTGAAAGTTCAGGCACATCCGCACCCATTGAATTGATTGTGGAAAAACCCAAGCCAGAAAATGCCCCCTCTAACTTAGCCGTTGTGGGTCGTTACATTTTAACGCCTGCCATTTTCGATAAACTTAAAAATACTGGCAGAGGCGCGGGTGGTGAAATTCAACTCACCGATGCGATTGCTGATTTATTAAAAGACGAACAGGTGTTGGCGTATGAATTTGAAGGCAAGCGTTATGATTGTGGCTCGAAGTTAGGTTTTTTAATTGCGACCGTTGAGCATGGGTTAATACATAAAGACTTGAAAACTGATTTTTTAGCGTATTTAAAAACACTGATGCAAAAGCTGTCATAAGTAGTTTTTAACAGGAGTAAAACAGCTTTAGCTGTTGCTAAATCAATAGTAATGGCAATAGCTGAAGCTATTGGACTCCAAAACCATTCGACCAACAAAAGGCTCATCTAATGGATAAACAATCATCAATAGCAATGGCTATATTGGGACTTACGCTTGCACTGGGCATGTCTAGTGCGGCATTTATTCTCGGTGTGCAAGCCAAAAAAGCGGTGTGACTGCCCCTGATTTTGCTCAGGCACTGGCTAAACTACGCGGCGAACGTCCTGCACTCGATAAATTTTTACTCGACCACGCGATTGATAAAGCAGGCTGGCAAGAAGGCAATGAATTTGTTTCTCCACACATGGAAGATGTTCCTCTACCTGATGGCGGTACTAAATCAGTACAAAACGGTTTTGATGCCCATCAAGATATAGTGACTAATAGTCAGGATTTAGCGAAAGTAGTGACGGCTAACAAGGATTTTCTGGGCTTACAAGCTGAAGGTCATCCCTTTTACGCAGATCCCCCGTTGTATCTGGTCAGTAATTTGGAAGACATAAAAATGTCGCTAATCAGTGCGGCAACTGAAAATGCCCGCAAACGTGCCAATGAATTCACTAAACACGATGGCGTTAGTGTTGGCGTGATGCGTTCTGCCTCGCAAGGTGCTTTTTACATACTGGCAGCGGGTGCAAATGCTGAAACCGATGATTACGGCGGTGTTTATGATAAATCCACCATCAATAAAGTTGCCAAAGTGGTGGTGACGATTGTTTATAACATTGAATCATAAATCGTAGAGACGTTGCATCGCAACGTCTGTACATCGATAGCCTAATGCACCCCGAACTAATTAAACTGGAACAAAGTTTTCAGCCCTCGATATTGACAAAAATCACTGATCCCCTGCTTGAGCCATATCAAATTGAATTATGGCTTAAGCGTGATGATTTATTACACCCAATTATTTCTGGCAATAAATGGCGCAAACTTAAATATATTTTGAATCACGCACTGAGCTTAGGCGCGGATACCCTTATCAGCATGGGCGGCGCGTATTCTAATCATTTACACGCGCTGGCTTATGTGGGCAAGGTATTGGGTTTAAAAACCATAGGCTTAATTCGTGGTGAACCCGCAGCAAACTTAACACCTACGTTATTGGATATGCAGCACTGGGGTATGGAATTACGCTTTGTTTCGCGTTCTGAGTATCGATTGCTTAGACAGTATAAACACTGGGCTGATTTGCCCGATTTAACAGCAGGGCAATATTGGTTACCCGAAGGTGGGGCGCAAGCATTGGCGTTACAAGGCGCGGCAGAATTGGTGCAGGAAATTGATATACCTTATGACACGCTGTGTGTGCCTTGTGGCACGGCTACAACATTAGCAGGATTGGTGAATGCACTCGATGACACGATAGAGGTGCTGGGTTTTGCGGCATTAAAAAATGCGGGATTCTTAACGGCGGATGTGAATGCGTTGTTGCCTCAGTCCCGCACTAACTGGCGTATAAATTTAGATTATCATTTTGGTGGTTTTGCCAAAACTAATGCGCCGCTTCTAGCATTTATTGACCAGTTTGAAGCGAGTACACAGATTCCATTAGAAGCCGTGTACACGGGAAAAATGTTGTATGGTCTCTATGACTTGATTCAAAAACAGACTTTCAAACCGAATCAACGCATTATCGCCGTGCATACGGGGGGATTGCAGGGTAAACGTGGACTACTTACAGACGCTAACTGTTAATCGTCATGGTGTTTATTTTTATGCTGACCTTTATGTTTGCCATTATCGTGATGCTCGTGGTAGTCCCTGTTATTGCTATAGTAAGTATTTGGCTGCTTATTATAATAGAGCTGTTGATAATTGCCGCCATGACGCGGCGCAGGGGACGTATTAACACCATAAGGAACGGGAATGTAATGCTGAACATCGTAAGCACAAGCATTTAGCATAAGCGGTAAGGAAATTAACAGTATTTTTTTAGTAATCGATGTCATCATGGTTTCCGGATAAAGAGTTTCAGCGTTAAGAATACAAAATATTAACTGAATACTAGCTGAACAACGCCATCGTTTTATACTTTTTTTGCTCGTAAGTATAAGCGAGGTTTATAAACTGAAACTTAATCAATGTATTAGACTTATAAAACAGATTTAATTATTGAATAGTTAATGGCGACGATAACCTCCGTGGCTGCCTCCACCCCAGTTGCCGCCGCGCGAAGGATTATTGTAGAAAGGTTGCTGATAGCTACGATTGTAAAAAGGTTGCTGATAGTGACGATTGTAAAAAGGTTGCCGATAGTAACGATTGTAAAAAGGTTGCTGATAGTAACGATTGTAAAAAGGTTGCTGATTGTAATAGTAAGGACCTGACACCACTCCAACGCTATAACCATAAGAGCCATAGTGAGTGTAAAGTGGATCAACCACACAGGCATTCAGCATCAGTGTTAAACAGATACATAATATTTTGTTCATGGTTGTATTCTCAATAAAAACAAACAAGCCCCAATGAAAGGAAGGGGCTTGCTGACAGGCAATGTTATAAAGAGTGTCTATTTAAACAATCCATACCGCACTATTTCCTAAACCTGTGCTGTTGACACTGTTAGCAGTTACACCGACCAATTCCACTAAAGTATCAGTCACGTCGCCATCTTGGAAAACGAAAGTATTGCCTTCGGACACAAACGCAACGGTATCATGTCCTGTGATATTGGCTTGTAAATAGCTGAACACGTTGGCTAAGTTAGTCGCAGTGATAGTGAGTGAATTGGTATAATTGTCAATGTTGGCAAAACTAATAATGCCATCGCTGATGTGATGGCTCTTAATATTGCCTGCATCGCTACCATTTACCGCATTTGCATTAGTGGCAATGTTGGTAGTGGCTAAATCGATATTATCAACACCTAGGGTATTAATAGTCCCTGTCCCCAATGTAAAGCTTTGTGCTACATCATAATGATTAATCAAGCTGTCGCCTGTGGCAATACGCAGGGTATCAGTTGCGGCAGTTGTTTCTGTAAGATTGTAACTATCTTTATCAAGCCCACCAATGAGTATATCTGCACCGTTACCACCCAGCAGGGTATCAGCACCTGCTTGACCATCGAGAATATTATTAGTGTAATCGCCCGTTAAATGATTATCCAGCACGTTACCTGTGCCACTATTATCGTTACTACCAAAAAATCCATTACGGAGAATCAGATTCTCAACATTAGCTGTTAAAGTGTAGGAGATACTTGAATACACCGTATCTATACCTTCATTAGCATACTCTTCGACCACATCGCCGACATTGAATATATAATATAAATCATTACCTTCACCACCCAATAGGGTGCTAGTACTACGAAAATTACTCTCGAGAATGTCATCACCACCCAGACCATAGAGAATAGCATTAGCATGAATATACATACGACCATAAGCTTGTAAATGATTATTTAGCTCGTTACCTATGCCTGTCATAACAGGTGAGACAGGTTTCTCAAGATTGACTTTCAGATTTTCAATATTGGTAGTTAATGTGTAGGAAGCAAGACTTGAAAAAACAGTATCCACACCTTCGCCAGCAAGCTCTTTGACCACATCGCCGATATTATCAACAGAATAATCATCATCACCTGCACGACCTGCCATAAAATCTGCCCCCCCTTTACCATTAAGATAATTGTCACCTGCGTTGCCGTGAAGCTTATCGCCTTGCGCCGTACCAAGCACATTTTCGATACTAGAAACAGTGATTTTTCCGTTGGCATCAGCCCAAGTGAAATTATCTGCTACGCGGTAGTAGGTGTTAGCCGTTCCTGCTCCCAAATCGACATTAACGCCTGCACCTTCGGCAGTGCGTCGTCCAGCCGTGTAGCTATCTGACTGACTGAAATTAAGTAAGTCAATACCATCGCCGCCTCTGTAATCACCTGCCCCGTAAAAGCCTCGAGACAAAAAGTTGTCGTTGCCAGCATCACCTTTCAGTACGTCTATCACGCCAGCATTGTAAACATCGGATACCCCACCATCCAGCGTATCGTTACCGAGACCACCGTTTAGGTTGTCTGACCCCGCGCCACCATCGAGAATATTGTTAGCACTATTGCCGAGTATGTAGTTGTCTCTTGCATTACCCGTGCCATTAATTGCTGCGCTGCCTGTGGTGAGAATTAGATTCTCAACGTTGGCTGTTAAACGGTAAGAAATACTGGAATAAACCGTATCATTACCTTCGCCAGCACGCTCTTTGACCACATCGCCTATGTTATCAACATAGTAGGTGTCGTTACCCGCATGACCGACCATAAAGTCAGCACCCGCACCACCATCAAGAATATTGTTCCCCGCGTTACCGTACAGCTTGTTATCTTGGATATTACCAAACCCATTGAGATTAGCCGTACCCAGTAGATGAAGTTCTTCAACATTGGCTTCTAGGGTGCGGTTGGTCGTTGATAGCACAGAATCCAAACCGTTGTTGGTAGACTCAACAATAACAGCACCCTCATTACCAACATAATAGTTATCGTCACCGCCTAAACCTTCGAGTTGGCTATCAATAAGATTACTAGTTAGGTGATTATTCAGTGCATTACCGCCGCCCACAACAATTCTTCCCTCACCCCAACCAATGCCACCGCCCAACAGAACCAGATTTTCAACATTATCAGCTAAGGTGTAACCTGCACTTGCATAAACCGTATCCTCACCTTCATTCTTGTTTTCTATAATCACATCATTAACGGTGCTATAAGCATTAACATAATAGCTATCATCTCCCACACCACCTATCAAAGTATTACCTCCGCTCTTACTATGATAACTAATTAATGTGTCATCACCTGCCAATCCATAGAGCGTACCAGAACCTGTTGATATTGTAGTTATGATAGTCAAGTTATTATCCAACTTATTACCTATGCCCATAGCATGATAACCACCACCATGTATCAGATTTTCAACATTATCAGGCAAGGTATAAGAGTTGGGACGATCAGGATCTGAATAAACCCAGTAATAAACGGTATCCACTCCTTCACCCCCGCGCTCTTTGACCACATCACTCACATTATCGACTCTATAAGTATCGTTACCTGTGCCACCGCGCATGAAGTCCACACCCGTTGCACCTGAGTCGCCACGCCAATAATCGCCACCTCGATAGTCAAGCCAGTCATCACCAGCCCCCCCGTTAAGCGTGTCATTACCTGCCCCGCCAATCAGAATATCATTCCCTGCCAAACCATTAATAATGTCATCACCCGCTAAACCATCAAATTTGTCATCACCCAATGTGCCAGTCAATTGGTCATTACCATTAGATTCTGTTTTGCCAATTTGTGCGATGTTAATGGTCAATGGCTTGTAGTCAGTCAGTAAGCCATCCGACACCGTAACCGTAAAATTAATGCGTGCATTCGACGTTAAAGCTTCAATCCCACCATCATTAGGAATAAACTCATATGCCCCTGTCGCTTTGGCGACATCAAATCTTCCGTACAGATTGCTCGTGTAGATATGACCATAACCATTATCCGCTCCACCCACAAAACCGTAAGTTAAGTTATCGCCATCAACATTCTTAGCCACTAACGATCCTGTCAATGGGGTAAACGTATCATCAAAAATAGTATCGGTATAATGAATAACAGCGGGGGTGTTAAGAATAGGTGCGTCATTGACCGCCTTAACATTGATGGTTGCCTGAATAGCAGTGCTTGATACGAGACCACCATTATCTTTAGCCACAACGGTAAACGCATTCAATGTGCCGTTTGTGTTTGCCGCAGGTGTCCAGAAGGCTTGATGCGTGGCATCAACCGTATTGTTTGTGGCACTCCAAACTGTTGCAGTTGCCACCGACGTACCAATAGATAACGTGCCATTATTGACCGACTTAATGACAAACTCCGAGATCACACCGTCAACATCTGCTTCATTACCTCGAACTTGCAACTGGGCGAACGTAACAGGAATTACCGTGTCTTCATTGCCTGTAGCAACGACTGTACTGAAAGAACTTAAAGTAGGCGCATCATTGACCTCCTTGATATTGACGGTGGTAAAACCTGTGGCACTTAGTGCGCCACCCGTGCCTTGTTTATCCGCATTGCCGTCGTTAAATGTCCAATCAATTTGTACTGAGGCGGGTGGTGTGTCGGATGTGTTGCTATAGGCAATGTGTTGTAACACGCTGTCAACATTTGTACTGGTGGCATTAGCATTGAAAGTAATGACTAACTGACCGTTAGTTTGTGTGTAATTGCCGACGGTTACTGTATTTAAAACAACTGCGCCATTATTAAAATACGAACTTGAAAATACATCTTGATTGTTTGCACCGCCATCACGCACTAAGGTAACGGACGCGCCGTTGTAGTTATTGGTGGCATCCAATTCGATGTCGCCGATTTTGATAACCGAATCCAAAATAACGGCTGGGGCATTTTCAGTGTAGCTAACTACATTATGGAAAGTATTAAACTGGTTTTCGATAGTTTTTGACACGACGACTTGCAGGTTTTCGATAGCCCATGATTCATCCATACCACCTTGCCATCCACTACCACTGGCAAAAAACTGGATAGTCGCGGTTGATGCCGTATGTGCTGTTGTAAGACGCGACTCTGATGACATATCAAACGCAACATCCTTCCAATAATCCTTCCCATAAATGCCAGAATTAAAGCCTAGATTAGACAAACTACCCAATTGATTTCCGTTATAGGTGACACTGCTATACGCATTAGCGGAGGTGATTTGTAGCACTGATACCCCATCGACGTTGACATTGAAAAAATCAGGTCCATTCGCTCCATCCCACGAATCAATTAAAGCCAGCAGGAAATTGATGTCTATAACATTATGAGTCGGCAGATTAGTTAAAGTTAGCGTTGTTGGATTTGCAGCAATGCCATGACCACCACTATCATTGCGTAGAAAGTTGCCAGAAAATCCGTCCGCCGTATAACCTTGTACACTTTCAATGGATTGATAACCCGATAGCCCACCCGTTGTACCATTACCAAATAGCTGATGACCATCAAAATCGTTGGCATAGACATTGATAGGACTGAGCGTTTGTGTAACCCAGACAGGCGCGTCATTGACCGCCGTTACAGTAAAGCTGATGGTATTCTCGGTAACACTGGTATCAATGCCACTGTTCACTGTACCGCCATTATCTTGCAGTTTAAAACCAAAACTGGCATAAGCCGTGCCGTTAGCATTAGCAACAGGGGTGAAGGTTAAACTAGGCAATGATGCAACGGGAATGACTTGATTCAACGTCACTGCTACGCCACCCAATTTTAATGTACCCAACGCAGGTGAGCTGGTAATAATGATATTTGCTAAGCTATTACCATCAACATCCGCATAACCAAAATCAGCGGCGGTCAGGGTGTAGCTGTTATCTTCAAGAAGCGTGATAGTTTTATTTCCGCCTGTAGGTGCGTGATTTGTGAT
>NQJH01000245.1 GCA_002256685.1 Methylococcaceae bacterium NSP1-2
CGATGGAAGAAGCAAATGTTAAACAACTTATCTTCAGCTCGTCCGCAACCGTTTATAAAGAATCAACAATCAATCAATATGCAGAAGATTTTGCCTTAGGATCAATTAATCCTTATGGTCGTTCTAAACTGATGATTGAAGAGATTTTAAGGGATGTCTCAACCGCTGATAAAATTAACCAGTCCGCCGCACCGTGGAAAATTGTCTTACTACGCTATTTCAACCCCATCGGCGCACATGAAAGCGGCATGATAGGCGAAGACCCGAACGGCATACCCAATAATTTACTGCCTTATGTCTCACAAGTTGCCATCGGCAAATTGGCGCAATTATCGGTATGGGGTGATGATTACCCAACCCGCGACGGCACAGGCGTTAGAGATTATATTCATGTCGTTGACTTGGTTAAAGGTCACATCAAAGCCATCGCTGCGTTGGACTCTGAGCAATTTAAAAACGGTGCCTGTAAAGCTTACAACCTAGGCACGGGGACAGGTTACAGCGTATTAGAAATTATTCACACCTTTGAAAAAGTCACCGGTCGCCCTGTAAATTACAAAATCGCCCCCCGAAGAGCCGGCGATTTAGCCGAATGTTTCGCCAATCCTGCCCTAGCCTTAGCTGAACTGCATTGGCAGACAGAAAAAAATCTCGATGATATGCTTGCCGATGCGTGGCGTTGGCAAAGTAATAATCCGCAGGGTTATCAATAAACTAGCTGTGTAGGGTGGGCAAATAACTTTATCGTTTGCCCACTATTTTTCCGATAAAAACCGATAAACGCGGTGGGCAGAAAAGCGTTGCCCTTTATTTAACACGCAAAAACAAAATCCTGCCATGCAAGTAAATAGTGCATTAGTCAAAGTTAAAAATCGTTTATTAGTCAAACTCTGTATTGACGAAATCAGTCCGAAAATTGATATTGTTTCGCAACTGTTCTACCAAGAATTATTTCACCTTAATATTCATTTAAAAACTATTTTTTCAGGCAACGTCACGTTTTTAAATCGAAAATTTATCAACATGATGGCGACATTTAAAAATGTCAAACACCTAGAAGCCATCGAAAACTCCGTAGAAAAAATGGGTGAACGCCACGTTTTACACTACCGCGTACAGCTGAAACATTTTCCTACGCTAAAAAAAGCTTTGCTATTGGCGTTAAAAAAACACTTAGGTGAACGCTTTAACGCCGAATTAGAAGCCGCGTGGCATGAAGTGTTTGATGATGTCGCAGAGATTATGCAGCGAGCGATAAAGAACTGTGACCCCGCAAAAATCACTGAAATCACATCAAATGAATCCGATGATGACATGGGGTTATATGAAGATATTGGTGGCGAAGCTGCGATTCAACGAGTTCATCAACGGCTTTATGACGCACTATTTGATGAGCCTTGGCTGGAAAAATTCTTTTACGGCAAATCAAAAGAAGCCTTAATTGATAAGCAAACTAAATTTATGATTGCCGCTTTTAATGGACCTAACAACTACACAGGCGATACCCCTGCTTTTGTTCACATGCACATGTTTATCACCGAAGAAATGCTTGATGTTCGTGAAACCTTATTGAGAAACGCCATTTTAGCGGAGGGTTTATCTGCTTCGATTGCAGAACGCTGGTTGAAAGTAGATCAGTCATTCCGCATGGCGATTACTAAAAAGACAGTAGACGAATGTGTTTTAAAATGTATTGGACAACTGCCTATTGTGGCACAAAAGCCAATGAATTATATCGCGCCTAATGCGGCGAAAGCCAAGTAGGATACGCCGCGCGTACCTTACAATCATTCCCCCAAACTAAATCACACCAAAACCATGCAAAAACAACCCATGAGTATTTCAAAAAGAGAATCCGAGTTAGCTGTTTATTTAGATCAACAGCCTTATATGACGGAACTAGACGGCATTACTTTGGAAATAGCAAAAAATGTATTTCCCTCCAATTTTGGACTGACTAGCTGTTTTTTTGGTAATTATATATTACAGCAAGAACCCGCAACCACGGCGTTAGACATGGGTTGCGGTAGTGGCTATTTTGCATTTTTGCTGAAAAAAATAGGCTGTACTGAGGTGCTGGGCGTGGATTTTAATATCGATGCAGTCAACTGTGCGACCGAAAACAGTCAGCGTAATCCGTTATTACACCCGACCGATTTTCTCCACAGTGACTTGTTTGCTAATGTCCCTGTATCAACCTTTGATTTAATTATCTTTAATTTTAATTACTATCCATCCAATGGCGATTTCGGACTGAACGCTGATGGCGGTCAAGAAATATTGAAACGCTTTTTTAGCCAAGTTGATAACTATATCCACGATAATACGATTATTTATATTCCCTATTCTGAATTCGTGGGTGTAGCGCATGATCCAAAACACATTTGCCGCGACTTCGGTTTTTCAGTAGACATCGTAGCGAATACAACAAACGATAATGGCGAGCATTATGTTTATAAAATAATGAAAACCCAGTGCAATGCTTAGAACCTACGCACCACCACTTTACGCATTTCTTCCAGCCCTAACATTAACAGTGCGAACGGCATGATAAACAGCCAGACTTTAGGTTCTAACGGTAGCGTGCCGAAAATTGTATTTCCCCAAGGTGAATAGTCAATAATCCCCAGCAGCACAATTTCTAACGCAATGCCCCATAGAATGATGTAATTGTCGAACAGTGATGCACTGAATACACTACGGTTCGGTGTTTTGCACAAAAACACATTCACAATTTGGGCAATGATAATGGCACTGAAACAGGCGGTGGTGGCTTGTAAATATAAGGGCGTGTTGTTTGCTAAATTTTCTCCCCACTGCCAGTCGCCACTGTGTAGGACAAAGAAATAAGCTGCCATTGATACCACCGCTTCTAATAGCCCTAAAAACAGATAAGCGTGTAATAACAGTGACCAATCCAATAACCTTTCATTATGCGAACGCGGCGGTTTGTTCATGCTATCAGCTTCGGGTTTTCCCGCGCCTAAGCCCAACGCGGGTAACATATCGGTGCCTAAATCGACCGCTAAAATTTGAATAATGGTTAACGGTAGTGGTATTTTTAACAAAGCGAATGCCAGATACGGCACGACTTCGGGAATGTTAGAGGTGAGAATATACGCCAGAAATTTACGGATATTTTCATACACGGCGCGTCCTTCTTCAATCGCGGCAATAATGCTGGCAAAATTATCATCCAATAAAATCATATCAGAGGCTTCTTTTGCCACATCCGTACCTGATATACCCATTGCGATACCAATATCAGCGAGTTTTAGTGCGGGGGCATCATTCACGCCGTCACCTGTTACTGCCACGATGTGTTTTTTCTTTTTTAACGCGGCAACAATGCGCATTTTTTGATCCGCACCAACGCGAGCAAAAATAATATCGGGCGCGTCTAAAGCAAGGCGCAGCTGAGTTTCGGAAAGTTTACGCAGTTTGTCGCCCGTAATAATGGTGGGACGTTCGGTTTGTATTTGCCCGATTTGTCGCCCGATCGCTAAGGCGGTATGAGGATGATCGCCTGTGACCATAATCACTTTAATACCCGCATTACGACATCGCCGCATGGCTTCGGGGACTTCGGGTCTATACGGGTCTTCTAAAC
>NQJH01000413.1 GCA_002256685.1 Methylococcaceae bacterium NSP1-2
CGTAGGTTGGGCTGACGCAAGGAAGCCCATCTGTCACGATTGGTGGGCTTCGTACCTTAGCTCATCTTATCGCGTTGACGCAAGGAAGCCATCTTATGTATTACTTGCAAACCAATAAAATTGCTTCACATGAAGCTGATTAAAGCCCCTCCTATTCTGACCTTGCTGTTTATTTTAATCTGCCCCACCGTGCAGGCACTTGATGAGGTGTCGATTAAGTTAGCCAGTATCACCGCTAAAGCATGGCAAATAGAAGGGGTGACTATGACCTTGACGAATATCAATAAAACGCCGCAACAACTGCTATTAACGATTAATAAACTCCACTTACCCGCCCCATTTTCTGAGCTTAGTTTGCTTGATATTCGCTGTACCGCCTTTACTTGGCAAGGTGATGAATTGCGTTGTCAACAAGGGCAGTTAAGTCTTCATTCACCACAATGGCAAACCCGCACTGCCCATTTTTCTTTTATTATTCAAAAAAATCACTGTCTTTTTAAATTAACTGATTTGCACTGGTTAGGCGGTATTGCCAGTATTGACGGTGAAGCACAAGACGACAATTGGTCTATGGCGATGACCATGAAGGCAGCCAATGGCAAAGAATTATTGGCTTTATTGCCTGCCACGTTATTCAAAATCAGCACGGGGAATGTCGATTTTCAATTCCAAGTGTCAGGCAATGAAACAGGGATTAAAACCGCTCGCTTAAACATGGACGTTAAGCAATTAACAGGGCAAACCGAGACGGGGCGTTTTGCGACTGAAAAACTGAGTTTCAACACCCAGATAAATGCACAAAACACGGATGGGAACTGGCAGTGGCAAAGTCATTCACAACTCAATGCGGGGGCGTTGTATGCTGACCCGCTGTATTTAAAACCTGATGGACACGCGATTACTTTGACGGCTCAAGGGTCGTTAAATACCGCGACCAGTGAGATTGATATACCGACTATTAATTTTCAGCACTTAGCTACGGGGACGTTAAATGGCTCTGCCCGCTTAAATTATAAGCAAGAGCTAAGCCTAGAACACGCGCAATTCACGTTGCGCAGTGACGAGTTACAAAAATTAACCAGCGTTTATTTGCAGCCGTTTTTTGCGCAAAGCTTTTTGAGTAGCCTCACTTTTGCGGGACATATAGACGCTAGCTTTACGATGACGGGGTTGTCATTATCGACGTTATCAGCAAGCGTTAATCAATTGGCAATCACAGATAGTGCGAAGCGGATTAAACTTCAAAATGGCTTAGGTACGATTAATTGATTGGTCGGCTAATGAAGCGTTTAACCAGCCATCACAGTTTGCTTGGCAACAATTACAACTCTACGAACTGCCGATTGGCGCGACTCAGCTTAAATTTTTAACCAATGCGGGTAATATTCAGCTGTTAGGCAACACCAAGTTACCTTTTTTAGGCGGTGATATTCGTATTCAGCAATTTAAATTGCAAACCAATGCGAAAGATGCGGCAAAAGTGGCTTTTCAAGGCGATGTGAATCAGGTTTCCCTGCAACAATTATCAGCTGCTTTAAAATGGCAACCGTTAATTGGCACATTGAGCGGATCTATTCCGCAAGTAAACTACAGCGACAAAAAGCTGACGCTGAATGGTGAGTTTCTCATTAAGGTTTTTGGTGGCACAATAAAAATTACTAAATTGGCAGCGGCTAATCTATTTAACGCACTACCGACATTTTACGGTGATATAGACATTGATCGGCTGGATTTGGAGCAACTGACCAGCAAATATGAATTTGGCAATATCACTGGCAAATTATCAGGCTTTGTTAATCAATTACAAATTGAAGACGGGCAACCGATTGGTTTTTTAGCGTGGCTAGGCTCGCCTGATAACGATGACACGCCGCACCGTATCAGCCAATACCTTTGGCTACGACAAAATAGGTTTAGGGTGTTATTTACATGACGGTGTATGCCAATTATCAGGGGTTACGGCAACTGATTTAGGTTATACCATTGTTTTAGGCGGTGGACTGCCGCGTATAGATGTCATTGGGTACAATACGCGTGTAGACTGGGCAGTATTGATGGAGCGATTAGCGCGTATTTCGACATCAGATAAAGTCATTGTTCAATAATTGGAGATTCTTATGAAAAAATTATCACTACTCGGCGGTTTATTATTAACCGCTTGCGTTACCATCAATATTTATTTCCCTGCGGCAGCCGCTGAAAAAGCCGCTGACACCATTATTAAAGACATTCAATCCATCGCTCCCGCGCCTAAACCGAAAGCTGAATTGAATGATTGGCAGCAAACCGCTATGCAGTGGCTGGATAAATCCATCAATCTGGTTATTTCATCAGCACACGCGGAGGAAGCTAACTTAACCATTGACAGTCCTGAAATTCGACAATTACGCAGCACGATGGAAGCGCGTTTTGCTAGCTTACAAGGGTTTTATGTAGCAGGTTATATTGGCATACAAAGCAATGGCTTATTAGCCGTCAGAGACGCAACCGCCGTGCCTTTACAAGAAAGAAATGCCGTCAATTCATTAGTTGCCGCCGAAAATGCCGACCGCAATGCACTCTATCAAGCTATTGCCAATGCTAACGGTCATCCTGATTGGGTGGCAGATATAAAAGCGACCTTTGCCAAGCGTTGGGTCAGTAACGCCCAAGGCGGTTGGTGGTATCAATCAGGCGGAAAATGGGTGCAGAAATAAATCATTAAGTTGGGGTGAGGGGGGTTAAGCTGCCGTCCACGAAAAGTATGAAAATTCCGTGTTCTGTCAACGTTTTGAAACGTACTCAAATCACCCTCACAGGGTTATTACAAGGCATCGGCTTTCGCCCTTATGTCTATCGTTTAGCAACAGCGCACCAATTAGCGGGCTGGGTTGCCAATGACCGTGACCGCGTT
>NQJH01000246.1 GCA_002256685.1 Methylococcaceae bacterium NSP1-2
ACATAAAGAATGGTATTACCCATCGGTAGTATAACCATACGTCCCATTTCAACTTTAGAACCATGTTGATCCCACAACGTAATTTTTTCTGAAAATTCGGGACTTTGATTAATTAAGGCTTCAACCTGTGCGGGACCGTTGACTTGAACATCTTTAGCAAATTTATAGACAGTAATATTCGGCTTATAATCTGCATTACAATCATTTTTATCGAGTATGCTGGCGACACCAATCATACTAAGATTGTTTCTATTAATGGGTGTCATCGGGTTAATCATGACAAATTCTTCTTTATCATTACATTTACCAAAATCCATCGTTTGATAATAGGGCATGACAGGCGCACCTCTCACATTCGCAAACTGCCATGTTTCGCCTTGTTCGTAGAATAAATCAGGACTGTTTTGATGATATTTTGCATACACTTTCATCTGCATATAAAACAAATCACGCGGATAACGTAAGTGCTGACGCAATTCGGTAGGCATGGTATTCATGTCTTTCAGTAATCCAGGATAGGCGCGATTATAGGTTTGAATAATCGCGTCAGATGGATCGGCAATATAATAATCAACCGTACCATCGAACGCATCGACGACGACTTTAACGGAATTACGAATGTAGTTAAATTTGTCATCGCCTGCTAAATAATCATCAGCGGCAGGTTTTGATACGGGATACATATTAGAGATAGTGTAAGCATCTAATATCCAATAAAACCTATCTTTAGCGGCTACCAGATACGGGTCTTTATCTAAGCGAAGAAAAGGGGTTATTTCATGAACGCGCTCAACGATATTTCTGCGCATCATGAGTTGACTTTTATCGGTAATATTGGGTGAAAAGAATATTTTAAATTCTTTAAAATAAATCGAGAATAAGGCTTTTTTAAGAAGGCTGGAAATGACTATGCCGCCTGTGCCAGTATAATCGCGTTCTTCACTTTGGTCAGTGCTTTCTATTCCTATTACCCTAAGACTATTAGGCGTGATTGCGTAGTCATATTTTCCCTCGCCAAAATAAATATCTGGCTTCTTATCTGGACTATTAAAATTAATACCTACATCGGAATTTAAATTTAAATCGCGTAAATACCATACCAATGGCTTACCCGCATCTTGGGCGGCAGGTGACACGACTGCACCAATGCCATGCGTATAGCGCAAATGGGTATTTTCCCAGTTTTGCGCCGCTTTAGGTAGTTTGGAAATATTAACTTCTCTGGCAGAAAGATTGACCTGCCGTATATGACCGAGCAGATCATAGCGGTCTTCATCAACTGAATTAAATTGATAATACGGTCTGATTTCTTGTAGTTGTTTATAAGAATTAATAAGAATTTCTCTATCCCAAATAGGGATATTTTCAAAGCGTTTTTGCGTAGCCCACGACTCAATGTCTGCGGTAGCATCTTGTTTTATTTCTAAATCAACGATATTAATTTTGTTTAGATCATAGGCCGCTAATGTTGAGGTAATATTCGCCTGCATAAACGGTCTTTCTATGGCAACTGGATTAGGAATAACAATAAATTTTTGAATGAGTTGTGGCAAAAATTCTACCTGCGTTAGCCCTAACATACATAAAAAAGCGGTAAATGAAATTAAAAAAGGGGATTTGATACGGTGTTTTTGAGAGAAAATAAACAGACTCGCTGAGAATGCGGTCGCTAGAAATGTCACGATTCCCCCCCAAATAATAGGTAGGCGATAGCGCATTTCTATGGTACCAGGTCCATAAAAAACGGGCTCATGGGAACTGGTGTGTAGCAGTGAAAACCTGTTTAACAAAAAGCCCCACACGACAAAAATCACTACAAAGCCGATTAACGCTGTTAAGTGTACTTTCGCACCTATGTGATATTCCTTGCTTTGACTGGGTACAAAAATATGCTCTAGCCAATACAAAATACCGACAAAAATGAATATCAATGTCGCAGTTACCAATAGCTCTTGCTGAACAAGGATATACATTGGATAAGACAGCATATAAAAGCTGACATCATTGCCATAAATCGGTTCGGTTATGCCAGAGTCACGACCAAAAAAGTACAGTAATGCCAATTCCCATTGCTTATAAAAGGGCATGGCAACAAAAATGCCTAATACCAGCGAAATGGGGGTATATATATTTACCGACCAATTCATGAATATATCAGCGATACGTTGAAAACGTAGACGCTTAGCGACATTGTCAATAGTGTCGTCAGGTGGATTTAAACCCAGATAACGCGAAGCAATCCAAAAATGTAGAAAGAAAATGATGAAGAAGAACAGCGTTACCCCACCGAAAATAAAAAATTTGTACAGCAGTCTTAGCCAAAAATACGCTTCGAGTTTTAAGGAGTCATACCACCATAAGTCAACGATAAGATCGAGAAAGAAGTAGTGAAAGGCTAAAAATAAAACAATAGCAATGACAAGAATTGCTCCAATCAAGGCGGGGGAAATGGTAAGTTTCCGCATAGAATCCTCTTTTAAGTAGAATGCGTAGTGAACGGTATTGGATAATAGGCATATACTGAAACCTATAGCGATGCGGCTATTCTAACACCCAATAACGTGTTCGTAATGATTTAGAGCTATTGGACTATTTGATAAGTTTCATTCCCAATTTACGTAACTCTTCAAAAATTAGCACTGATACGGCTATGCCTGTCGCCAATAGCCAATCCATTGCAGTGAGTGCCGTGGTATGAAAAATAGCTTCGGCGACTGACCATTGCACAATCGTTATTTGTAACAAAATCACGCCTAAAATAGATGCCCAAAAGGCTTTATTGGCAAAGAAATGTCGATTGAAAGCAGTCCATTTTTCGGTTCGTGCATTAAACACATTGAATACTTGAAATAATACAAAGGTGGTAAATGCCAAGCAGGTTGCGTGATGGGTATCACCACCCCTCTGTAAATCGTAATACAACACGCCTAAAGTGCCGATAGCCATCGTTAAGCCATAACTAAACAAATTACCCAGACGACGTAACGATAAAATACGTTCATCGGTTTTGCGAGGGGCTTCATTCATGCTATTGAGTCGCGCAGGGTCAACACCTAAGGACATAGCAGGAGGACCATCCATAATAATGTTAATCCACAGAAGTTGTATTGCGGTAAAAGGCAGCGGCATTTCTAGCAATGGCGCAGCCGCAACGCACAAAATAGCACCGATATTAGTAGATAATTGAAAACGAATAAATTTAACCATGTTTTCATAAATACCCCGACCTTCTTTAACCGCCTTAACGATGGTGGCAAAATTATCATCGGTGAGTATCATGGTTGCCGCTTCTTGGGCAACATCGGTGCCAGTAATGCCCATCGCAATACCAATATCCGAACATTTGAGGGCAGGGGCATCGTTGACACCATCGCCCGTCATGGCAACAATATGACCGTAAGCTTTTAAGGCACTCACTATTCTTACTTTTTGTTCCGGCGCGGTGCGTGCAAAAACACCAATGTTGTTAATGCGGGCGGTCAAGGTTGCATCATCCATCGCAGTCAATTCAGTCCCATCAACGACATCCCCGACTAAGCCGATTTCCGTTGCAATAGCCGCTGCCGTTAATTTTTGGTCGCCAGTAATCATTTTAACGGCGAT
>NQJH01000040.1 GCA_002256685.1 Methylococcaceae bacterium NSP1-2
AGCCGCCTGCAATCAGTTCGCGTAAACTTTCTTGGCGGGCATAAATTTGTTCTAACACTTGGGTTTTAGCTTCAACTAGCAATTGTAAGCGCATGGCTTCATGAATTTCGATCATTTGTTGCGGTAAGCCGGTGCGTAAGTCGCTACTTGTGCCGTCCATGATGCCAAAAAAGCCAGTGACATTATGTGGAACTTTCGTGCCACAGCCCAAACGGTCATTATTAACGGTGGAAAAATAATATTCCAAGTTAATACCCGCACCAACAGGGCCGACGGCTAATAAAATACCTTCGAGGATATTACCCTCTGGGTCTTGAGTAGGGTCGTAAGAAATTAAAAACACCCGTCGGTCAAAAAACGCGCCTTGCGTTAGAGAACGTCGCCCAACCACAGCGGCGGCATTAGTCGCGTGTCCTAATTCAGGACGTGCTTGAGAAAAATCATCCGCTCGTTCTTGAATGTGTTCTAGCGCGGTTTCAGGCGTAGGATTGCGCGGTGCAGACATTAAACGGCGACAACGTTCATGCGCTGACATTTGCTGGGTATGCGTAAGTTCTCGCTGTAATTTGTTAAACGCGTGTTGCAAAGTATTGGGTAATTCGCTCAGGTCATACCAATCGATATTTTCATTACAGGTATTATGTTCCGCACCGATAAACCAAGTATCAGCGGGAATGCGAATACCGCGCTCTGCGAGTAATTTGCGAATCTCAGGACGATTAGCCATTGCCGCAAATACCCGTGCATTTGGACCACCATGACGACCACTGCACGCGCCACAATCATAAGCGGCACGATGCGGATTATTTTGACTGAGTGAACCGTGTCCAAACAGTACCACTAAGGGTGCAAAACCATTGGTTAAGCCCATCACGCGTAATAAATTAGTCACACGATCGGCTTGCTCCGTATCGGTAAAGCCTAATTTAGGTTGTTCAGGTGTAGCAACCGTGTCGTTATCGCTAGTAAAGTGTAATTGTGTGGCAACAGGCGGTGAGACGCTGTTGGCTATGCCTGAGACTAGCTGTTGTTGTGCTTTGGGGAATAACGTTTTAGCCAATAAACCTATCAGTGTGACGGGTGCGAATAAGTCAATCACTGGATGTGACAACAAGGGATTACTACGCGAACTTTGCAGTAATAGATTGGTGATGCCTAGGTTGAGTTTACGACCACGATTATGACGGTCTAAAGTGTTTTCAGTATCGGCAAGCGGTATTTCCTTTACGTTATGCGCAGGGGTAACTACCACAGGACACAAAGCACTGGCGTGGCTGTCATCCAAGCCTTGATAATTCATGGCAACACTAAAAAATCCCGCCGCGCCCAGCGTTTCAATAGCAGGATTGTGTTCTTCTAAATGACGGCGAAAACTTTCTTCCCGTTCATCCATGCAGAAAATAAGTTGTGCTTCGGGGCGGGTTTCGCGCGTTGCCCAGCGTCCACGTTGGTGATTGGCGCGTAAGGCGTTAAAAAATTGGTGTTGATAGTGGGTTTCGTAAGCGGTTAGCCAGACTTTACTGCGTTCTGTTAGAGTAAACTCATCCAATAGCGTCAATAGGGCTTGTAGCTCCGTCGGCTGACATTGTTCAATATGGTTAGCCTGTAAGCCTAAATGCTGACATAAACGAAATAACCGCCAACCGCTATTAAACACGGAATGACGATTTTTGTTTTCCACCATTGGACTAAATTGCCACGTCCAAATTAAATCCGCTAACGATTGCCAGTGCTGACGATGACTGCGTTCAGAATTCAGTTGTATGGTGAGTGATGTTGCTTTATGACTGAGATATTCGGGTAAATCACCGCGATAAAGGCGCAGTCGCACCATAAATTCCGATAAATTTTTACGAAAATAATGTTGTAAGCTGGTCAGATTAGCTTCAACTTTCCAAAGATCATGGCAAATTTGATTCAACCACAGTCGGTCTAAGGTCAGACGAATGGCTAAATAATCAGCAAGTCGAATGGGTGTTTTATTGTCAGTTGTGTAATTTGAATGTTGCTCACGCCAGTTAATCATACCCGACCAGCCCGCTAATTCTAATGCTAACCGCTGCAAATAGCCTGCCCATTTTGCGGTGGGTATGTCCATTTCAGTCAGGTGCAGAATGATGGTATCAATGGCATCTTCGGGCAAGTTGGAGACAATTTGTTGCCAGTTAGGCAGTTCATGCAGAAATAGACTCATGTCATAATCGGTGCTTTTACGCCACGCACCATAAAGCCCTAATTGTTCCGCATCGGGCGTATGCCATGCCGCCATGCCTTCATCTAGCACCGATGCGCATATCCGTATCAGCTTAGGACGAACAAAATCCAGACTGTCTTTACCGCTGAGAGCCAATACCAAACCGCGTAAACTCAGTTCATCGCCTACTTGTGCGAAGGTGGCATCCAGCTCAATAGCTACTTCTTGTTGGGTTTGTTGATGAATAGAGGCATCGGTATGACTGATACTTAACCAGTCTTCGGTTTGCTCCATTGATAAATCTAGCAAGGTTTCTGGGTGATAGGCCGCGTGTTGCAAATCCAGTTTTATTAAAATCGCTTCCCATAATGCGCGGATATTTTGTGCTGTGTAGCTGTGCGCAATAGACGCTGGAACATCGGCTTGTACTGACGTTAAGGCGTTTAATTCTTCTACTTGCCAGATAAGTTGACTCACATTAATGGCGGGTAAATCCACTAACAGCGCGACGGTAAAAATATCTTGGTGTTTAATGTCTTTACTGCCGACAGTAAAAACAGTTTTTTCAGCTTCAAGCTGTGGATTATTAGCCAAAGCCGCCGCTATATCATGTTGATTAATACGCCCTTGTGCATAAAATTGGCGGTATTTAGTTTCAGCAAGATAACCGTGTATGCCCGTTAAGGCTTCATTTTCAGCCAGTGCTTGTTCAAAAGAGAAGTGCTGATAACCATGCAGCGTATTGTGATGCACAAAATCTTGTAACGGTGCTTGTGCGGGTAAAACATGGTCTAAGTGAGCCAGTGCCGAAAGGATTAATTCACGGCACTCATCAGATTTTAAAGCGGCATGTTGCATGGTAAGTCCTATAGAAACCGTTGCTTGATCGAGATGTTAATATGCTTGAGCGTGCTAGTCGATAAATCAATCAGCGGTGTGGGTAATAAACCGAACCCTACAATACTGACCACTAATAAGCTTGCCGCTAACATTTCACGGGGTTTTAAATCTTCAATGCGTTGCATAGCAGGACTACTGTG
The DNA here is from genome assembly GCA_002256685.1 of Methylococcaceae bacterium NSP1-2. Classification (GTDB taxonomy): domain Bacteria; phylum Pseudomonadota; class Gammaproteobacteria; order Methylococcales; family Methylomonadaceae; genus UBA4132. The sequence continues at coordinate 3,235 of NQJH01000040.1, forward strand.
TCCCGTGAATAATAAACCGATAGTGCGTATTGAGTAAGCCGCACTGATTAATAAACTGATACTGAAAAACACCATCCAGCCGCCCCATTGTTGAAAGCCGCCAATCAGTATTTGAAATTCGGCAATAAAACCAACTGTGCCGGGTAAGCCCATTGCCGCTAATAGCGTCAGGGACATAAACAACGCAAAACGCGGCATCACTTGAATTAACGAGCGATAATCTTGAATATTGCGGGTATGAGTGCGTTCATATAATAGACCGACTAGCAGAAACATTGCCCCCGCAATCAAGCCGTGTGCCGTCATTTGTAACACCGCACCACTCATGCCTACTTCCGTTAAACTCGCTATACCTAATAACACCAGCCCCATGTGGCTAATAGATGAATAGGCAACCATTGCTTTTAAATCACTTTGCCGCCATGCCAATAAACCGCCGTAAATCATGCCAAACAGGGCTAAAAAGAGTAAAAACGGCTGTAACACTTGCGCCGCTTCGGGCAGCATCACCACTGCGCGTAACAAACCATACGCACCCATTTTTAATAAAATACCCGACAGTAAAATACTCACAGGGCTAGGGGCTTCCACATGCGCTAACGGCAACCAACCATGTAGCGGAAAAATCGGCATTTTCACCCCAAAACCGATTAAAAATCCCAATAGCACCAATATTTGTTCAGTGAGCGGCATATTTTGTGCCGTTTGATTCATCGAAGTCATTAATGAACCGCCCTGTTCAAGGTCGTATTGACTGACTGCCAATAAACTCAGCAGCATAAATATTGAGCCACCCATCGTGTACAACACAAAGTTAAGACTGGCTGAATGTCGCCGCTGACCGCCCCAACGGTCAATCAGAAAAAACAGCGGAATTAAGGTCACTTCCCAAAAAATATAAAATAATGCCCAATCCTGCGCCAGAAATACCCCTAACATGCCAAATTCCAGCACCAGCATACAGATATGGTAGCCCTTAATGCCTTCGGAAATAGTGAACGAGACCAGCAAAGCAATAAACGTCAGTAGGGTCGCTAACACCAACATCGGCATCGACAAGCCATCAACGCCTAACGCGTAAGCACTGCCTAAATCTGGATTAAGAGGAAAATATTCATTAAATTGCAAACTGGCATTGGCTGGTTCATAAAGACTCAGCACCCAGCAACTGAGTAAAAAAGCCAGCGCGGCAAACAATACACTGATTAAACGAATAAGTTGCGTGTGTTGCTTGGGTGTAAACGCCAAAAACAACACGCCTAAAGCAGGTGTCCAGAGTAGTAGACTGAGTATGCCCATAATTTTTTATAAGGTGGTCTGCGGTTTCATTGCCCACAATTGTACGTTAAGGGCTAGATTTGGCAAAGCACAGGTGGGGTTTTGTTGGTGGGTAGGTGAGATGAATTCGCACAATGCAATAGGATGTGTCAACGATAGGAGGTGCATCATTCGCGTCAACTCGAACGATGCGCTTAGTACCTCAGCACATACACGCGCTTTTTCACGCTGAATTGTTTGTTAAACATACGTTACATTAATCATTGATATTTTTTGAAATATATATTACAATTTATGTCATTATAATATACTTAGTATTTATTATTGACATGATTGAAAAAACGAACGACAATGCGAAAAATATAATTGAACTCGATTTGAAATGGAGCGGAATTATTAAAGGTCACGATGGAGGTTGGACAGCCATTCCTAATTTGTTGCTTAAAAGGCAAGGTGATCTTAAATTGAAAGCTATAGAGTTAAATGTACTTATTAACTTGATTCGCTTTTGGTGGAGTTCAGATAATGCACCGTTTCCATCACTTGAAAAAATGGCTATAGAGATGGGAGTAAGCGAAAGAACCGTTTATCGAACGGTTTCTTCACTTGAAGAAAATGGCTTTATTAAACGGGTTCAACAAGAGGGAAAAGCTACGAGATATGAGTTGCTAGGTCTGGTAGAAAAATTAAAAATAATCAAAAATGTAATGTAGCAAGTAGATACATTGCCCATACGTCTACTTGCTGTGGTTTATCCAGCCTTGTGGAAATTGAAATAATTAGAACCAAACTTTATGGCTATAGAAGATGCAAAAGGAAAAGAAGTTTGTGGGCAAGAGATTTGCTTTTGTAAGCGATGCTGCCGAAAGAGAATATAAGGACTTACCCGATAAGATTCAAGACGAGTTCGGTAAAGACTTAAGACGGATTCAAATGAGTGAAGAACCAAGATTATCGATTACTCACTTAGACAGTGTTGGGCAGGGTGTTATTGAATTGAAAAAAAACGGTAGCCCCGCTTTTCGTTGCATTTATGTGGCAAAGTATTTGGATACGGTTTTTGTACTGCATTCTTTTATCAAAACAACCAACGGTGTTGATCGGCAAGCGATTAAAGTTGCTGAACAACGCTACAAGGAATTATTGGCAGCATTGAAAAAACTTAAATCTGCTGAGTAGTTTTAGCTTTTTTTATCACCACAGTGGCTTTATTCAATGTTGGCATAGACCAAGTGACTTTAAAGCCTAATTTATCCAGCATATCGAATAAGGCATCAATGGTGAATTTTTCAATTTTTGAGTTCATTAAATCCGATATGCGCGATTGCTTTACTCCTAGTTGTTCAGCCGCTTCTGCCTGAGTCCATTTTTTGCTTTCAATTAAACCGCTCAGCATGATGGATAAATCCATTTTCATAACCATTTTGTTTGCCGTTTCTTCATCGTGCGTAACGTGAAATGGGCTGTCGTAAAATTTTAATGCCATGATAGAAATGTCCAATAGCAGTTAAGAATGAATTCGCATTATATACAATTTTAGATAATTTATCCTTTTAACGTGTTAAGGTGCAACTTAAATCTAAACCGTACAAAACTAGCTTATTGAGCATAGCAACTTCTAGCCACAACATTTATACTGAGTCTTTTGCATGGTTTAATGAATATGAAACATATAATTGCGTTATCAGGTGATATTGGTGGGGGGAAATCATCGGTTGCTACTGCGTTACAACAACTCACAGGTTATGAAATTATCGGGACAGGTACGATACAACGCTCTATCGCACAACAGCGCGGCGTAACGACCTTAGAGTTAAACAAAATCTCTCAAACTGACCGCAGTATTGATGATGAAATCGATTCTTTTGTAAAATAATGCTCAGCGGCAAGCCTTTGAAGATGAGCGGTTTCGTAAACTGTATGGCATTCAATTTAGAGACCTGAGCAATTACGATTTAGTGGTTGATACCTCTTATGATGCCCCCGACCTGATTGCCGAACACATTAAAACCAGTTTCGAGCAAAGCTTACTGCGCTTAGCGTAGTGAAAATGCTTTATACTGTCGGTTTAATTCAATAAATCATGAGGATTTGTTATGCCCTACACACCAGAAATAGTTGATGAACTGAATATATTAGTTCGTTACAACTTAAGCACTACTCAAGAAGGAATCAAAGTTCATAAAAAAGAAGCCGCGCCTGAAATAGTAGCAGCGACTAAACGCTTATTCGATAAAGGGTTGATTACTCAAGAAGACGGCGGTTATTTAACGAGTTTAGGACATGAAGCGGCTGAACAGGCGCAAATGCTGTTAGGCTTATTGAATCCTGCTTAGTTTAAAAAACGAAAGGCGTACAAAACCTGTTTTGTACGCCTGAATGATTGTTTGTTAAGCTTCCAACACCACGCTGGCGCGGATTTTTTTCATCGCATTTTGTTCTAACTGGCGAATTCTTTCAGCAGAGACGTTATAACGTTCAGCCAACTCATGCAGAGTGGCTTTTTTCTCGGCTAACCAGCGGCTGGATAGAATATCTAAGCTACGCGCGTCTAAACAAGATAAGGCTTTTTCTAGTAAGTCATGTTCATGACCTTCCCAATCCGCATTTTCAAACAGTTCGGCAGGATCAGCACCGTGCTGTTGTAGATAATTCGCCGGCGCGGCAAAATTATCTTCTGCTGATTCATCCACTGGCATGTCGAAAGAGGTATCTCGACTACTCAAGCGCATTTCCATTTCGTAAATGTCGCTTAGGGCAACATTCAAATCATCGGCGATGGCTTGGGCTTCGTCATTAGATAACCAGCCTAGGTTTTGCTTGGATTTACGCAGATTAAAAAATAATTTACGTTGCGCTTTAGTGGTGGCAACTTTAACAATGCCCCAATTTTTAATCACATATTCGTGAATTTCAGCTTTAATCCAATGCACGGCAAAAGACACTAAACGCACGCCCATATCGGGATCAAAGCGTTTAACAGCTTTCATTAAGCCGACGTTGCCTTCTTGAATAATATCAGGCATGGACAAACCATAACCGCTATAGCCACGCGCTACATGCACCACAAAGCGTAGGTTAGTCATAACCAAATCACGCGCGGCTTCTAAATCGCCATCATCTCTAAACTTGAGCGTGAGTTCACGTTCTTGTTCAGTCGTTAGTCTAGGCATTTGCCGAACTAGATTTAAATAGGCATCAAACGTTCCAACCGATAAATTAATAGGTAAAGTCAGTGCGTTATTCATGATGTATTTCCTTTAATAAAAACTTTTCCAAATATTAGCACTCTCACAAATAAAGTGCTAATAATTTTCTTTACTCAGGTCGCGTGTGACGAAGTTGAAAAAGTAATACTGCCCATGAGCTGAATATGCCCAATAGTGATGAAATAGCTAATAACGCTAAGGTATCGGTAACACTTAAAAAAATCAGATGCAAATCACCCTCATAAAGCCCTGATAATTTTTCAACGGGCTGTCTTAGAATTAGCATCAATAGCGCAACGATAAACCATGCCGATACCCCTGAAATAAATCCAATCCAAAAGCCGGTGTATAAAAACGGGCGGCGAATAAATGAGTTGGTCGCACCGACTAACTTGGCAATCATGATTTCATCTCGGCGGTTGTGTAACTCCAAGCGAATGGTATTACCGATAATAAACAGTACACCGAGACCAATCATAAAGCTAAATAAAGCCGTACCACGACGCGCGACTTCAACCATCGATTGCAAACGATCAACCCACTGCATATCCACTTGGGCGTAATCAACTTCATCAAATTGTTTAACAGTTTTAAACAGATTTTCTAGCTGTTGTTTATCTTGCAGGGTATTTTTAGGCAATACCTGTAGCACAATCGGTAGTGGATTTTTTTCTAGCACATCAATTGCCGCACCAAAGCCGCTATAGGTTTTAAATTCAGCGAGTGCTTGTTCCTTGCTAATCATTTTAACCGCTTGAACATTGGAATTTTTTTGAATGTCGGCGGCTAAGTCGGCGGCATCTTCATTGGAAACCTCGTCCTTAAGAAATAAGGATATTTGATTGCTACTTTCTAAATCAGCCGTTAATTGCTGAACATTAATCACCATAATATAAAAGCCACTCGCCAATGAAATGGAAATCGCTAGAACAGCAATCGTCATGATGGTGGTAAACGGCGTGGCGACTAAACGCCCTAAACTGGAAAATAGCGCGTGAGCATGATGATCGCGGTAGGCGTGTAATTTGTCGGTAAAATCACCACCCGCTGTTCTAGTTTGCCGTATCTCATGATGCTTAACAGGCGGTTTAGCGGGGACTTCTCTAGTAGACCTTCTTTTAACAGGTTTCATTACACACTCGAAACCAGTTGACCATGATCCAGTTTTAATAACCGATGGTTCATTTGGCTAATCAAGGAAATATCATGTGAGGCAATCAATACTGTTACACCAACTTGTTGAAACTGTTCAAATAATAGCATGATTTCTGCCGACAATTCGGGGTCTAAGTTACCAGTCGGCTCATCGGCGATAATCAGCGGTGGCTTATTCACTACGGCTCTAGCAATGCCAACCCGCTGTTGTTCACCACCTGATAAAGCCTGTGGTAGTTTCTTTTCTTTACCTAATAAGCCCACTTTATCTAACGCGGCTCGCACTCTACGTCTAATTTCAGCATGACCAAAACCCGCGATAGCTAAAGGCAAGGCAACGTTATCAAACACCGTTCTATCGGTAAGCAGTTTGTAATCTTGATAAATAAAGCCCATTTTTCGGCGCAAAAAAGGCAATTGGCTTTCTTTAACATGGCTCAAACATTGACCATCCAAGAAAATCTCGCCTCGCGTACAGCGTTCCATCACCGCAATTAATTTTAACAGCGTGGTTTTTCCTGCCCCTGAATGTCCGGTCAGAAAGGCGATTTCACCCTGTTGCAAATGAAAACTCACATTGTGCAGCACATCACCTGTTTCAGGGTAACGTTTAGTGACATTATCAAACTTTAACATAGCGACCTGTTAATCTTTTACAAACAAGGCATCGACAAACAATTCAGCATTAAAATCTTGTAGATCATCAATGCCTTCGCCGATACCGATATAGCGAATGGGAATACTCGAATGTTTTGCCAGTGCGAAAATGACTCCACCCTTGGCTGTACCGTCTAATTTAGTCAACACTAAGCCGGTTAAGGCAACGGCTTCATTAAACAATTTTGCTTGCGATAAAGCGTTCTGACCCGTACCAGCATCCAGCACTAATAACACTTCATGAGGTGCGGTATCGTCTAATTTCCCAATGATACGTTTTACTTTTTTCAACTCATCCATTAAATTGGATTTAGTTTGCAAGCGTCCTGCGGTATCGGCAATTAATACATTCACACCTTTGGCTTGTGCAGATTGTACGGCATCATAAATCACTGAGGCAGAATCCGCGCCCGTGTGCTGCGCTACCACAGGAATATGATTGCGCTCACCCCAGACTTGTAACTGTTCAACCGCTGCCGCTCTAAAGGTATCACCTGCCGCTAACATAACGCTATGCCCTTGGGCTTGCAAGCGTTTGGCTAATTTACCGATGGTGGTGGTTTTTCCCGCACCATTCACACCGACCACCAAAATAACAAACGGTTTATCCTGTTTAGGAATGTGTAACGGTTCGCTACACGGTTTTAGTATGCTTAATAACTCTTGTTTTAAGGTAGCGATTAAGGTTTCGCTGTCATTTAATTGGTGTTTTTCTAACCGTTGCGTTAAGCGATTAATAATCGCAGATGTTGCATCAACGCCTAAATCTGCCATCAACAAATTGGCTTCGATTTCGCCTAATAAATCATCGCCCAGCCCTTTTTGACCAATAGATAAATTCGCCAATACCCCGCCCAATCCAGAACGGGTGCGTTTTAATTGCGACTTAAGACGCAAATATAACGATTCAGGCTCAGGTTCTATGTAGGGTGCTTCAACAAATTTTTCAACAGGGGTGAGAGGGATACTACTGTCAATAACGGGTTGGCGTTTTTCTTCAGCAATTGGTTTAGGCTTGGGGACGGCGACAAAACCATAGCGACTATAAAAAACAATGCTGATTAATGGCAACATGAGTAATGCCGCCACCACATTATGAGCCACCGCCACCCATAATGGCATTGCCAGTCTAAAGCCGATAACGCCTAAGCCTATTTCAATAAACAACAACGCACTGAGTACCAGTCCCGCTTTGCTGATTGCCTTCGATTTATTGGCTGAGGTAGCACTCAGCATGACTAAACTCAATACAATAAAGCAGACTACCGCTACTAAGCGATGTAGCCACACTATGGCAATTTGCGCGGGTAAGGTGAATACACCGTCTAAGCTAAACGCATGTTCATAATCGGCTATCGGCCACCAATGCTCATTACAAAGCGGAAAATGGCTACAGGCAAATGCCGCCTGATTAACGCTAACCCAAGCCCCTAACGCTATTTGTAAAAATAATACCAGCATGGCAAAACCTGCCAACAGACTGCCGCCGCTAGCTTTTTTAACCACCAGCGGATTAACGCGTAAATATAACCAGAACAAGCACCACAGCGTTATCATGCCTAGCAATAAATGTCCTGCAACTAATATTGGCGCGTGTGTTGCAACCGTCCATAGCCCCAGATACCCTTGTGCGACCAATAATACCAATACACTGAATGCTGTACTCAATGCTGTCACACGGTGTTGTTCCTCACGCCATGCCAGTAAACCTAGCAATGACACGACTATAGTCAATCCAATTGATGGATACAAATGACTGTCTGCAAGTAGGTTTTGAAACAGACTGTTATCAGCTGAAAAGCTTTCGGTACCTGTACCTGATAAACGTAAAGTCGCGCCCAACACCACCACAATTAAGGCGAGCAATACACCAAATAGCGTTATTTTTCTAAACATTTTATTTTCCACTAACCAATTTGTGACGCTCTTAAAAGGTGCATCAGATCATTTTTTACTTTGTAAGGATCAAATCCAGGTTCATATTGCATCATGATATTTCCTAAGGGGTCTATTAAAAATAACATGCCATCGGGGATATTACCTTTACGAATGGCAGTTATTTTTTTAAGCAAATTCTCAGTAGGTTTAATTTTTATTAAATCCGACTTCAGCACGGTTTCTCTATCCTCGTTACCAATCAATTGCGTGACTTTCGCCTCGTCCAAGCTGTTTTCCTCACGCAACAAGGTGTTAAAAAGCGCGTCATCGGCGGGCTTTTGTGTTTGCCGTAATCGCCATAATAAGGCATCTTTCAACCACCATTGATTCGCGCTCGCTTCAGGTACGTCCTTAAAAATAATAACGACACGACGAGTACGTCCAAACTCCTTGTTTAACATTAAACGTAATTGTTTGATTTTAATCACAGCATCCAGACAGATTTCATTGCAATGCTCGCTAGGAATGACATTCGTCAGTAACCAATGTCCTGATAACTCTGATAAATTAGCCGTTGAAAAGGCATCAAAACCAATAAAATCACTCGGTTCTGTCGTGACGGGAGGAATAATTAACTGTCCAATGTTATTAGTAGTCCCTTTTAAAAGCTCTGGATTTCTTTGCAAAACTAACGCAATTAAAAAAGGAATGATGGTCATGCCAAAAATAATAATAATGAATAAACGATTTTTTTTCTGTTGCGGATTAATCATGGGTTTTTTTAAAACTGTAAACGATGAAAAGTACGGTGAGAGTCAATGCCAATGCAAACCATTGTACGGCATAGGCGGTATGCTGTTCGGGTTGCATGATGGTTGTGGTATGCCATTCGCGTTTAAAGCCATTGGGCAATTCTTTATTTAGTTCAAGTTGAAAAGAAAATAACGGATAACCTAGTTTTTTCGCCAATATCTCACTATTAACCACTTGTACCACAGATGGCCAATTATCGGTCGGTATTTCAGCCCCCGTTATTTTTATACCCACACTAGGAAAGCTATTCGCTCGACCACTAATAGTTGTTGGTTCGGCGACCATAGACACATCGGGCAAATGGCTTCGGTCTGAATTTAAAGCAATCCAACCGCGATTAACTAACACAGCTTTATTTTCTCCCTGTAGTATAAAAGGTGTCAGCACAAAATAACCTACTTTGCCTTCACTGATTTGATTATCTATTAAAAATTGGTGATTCACATCATAATGACCGACCACTTCTAGCTTTCTATAGCGTAGGGTTTCAGCATTATTGCCAATCGCGGTCGATAAGCGTGCGGTTTCAACTGTTTGACTTTGCGCCTGTTGCTGCAAAAAATCCCGTTTTTGTTGCGCACGGTTTAACTGCCACGCGCCTAAACTTAGCAACAAGGACAATAAACCCAGAAAAACCAGCGTTGGCAGTTTTTCAAAGTTTATTGCATAACGCTTTGTTTTAATTATCATGCTTTTTTCTTCCAGCTATTGGCACAAACAATAGAATAAACGAGAATAGCAAAACCCGTTCACCAACATCTTACTATCATGATAAAAACCATCGTTATTATTGCCTTCATCCTGATTATTATTAGTCTTGGTTCTGCACTGTTTCATCTAATGCAAAGTAAAACGGAAGAACAATCCGAAGAACAAGCTAAAAAAACAGTAAAAGCACTGACTTTTCGGATTACTCTTTCGCTTATTTTGTTTATTTTTGTTTTTATTATGGTTGCAACTGGGCTTTATAAGCCACAAGGCATCGGTGCAGGAATGCTGATGCACAAACCGGTAGTCACTGAAAAAAAACAATAATTTAAAAACTCTCTCGACAAAAAAAAAGCGTTACCTAACAGGCAACGCTTTTTTTGTTAGACTGTTTTGAATTAGAGTAAATAAACAAATACAAACAAACCTAACCAAACTACGTCAACAAAATGCCAGTACCAAGCCGCTGCTTCAAAAGCGAAGTGGTTTTCTGGTTTAAAATGACCTTTCCAGCTACGAAATAATACGACGCTCAAAATGATCGCACCCACGCAAACGTGGAAACCGTGGAAACCTGTCAACATAAAGAAGGTAGAACCGTAAACGCCTGAACCTAAAGTCAAGCCCATTTCAGTGTAAGCTTCATGGTATTCAAATGCTTGAAACATCACGAATAAAAAGCCTAAAGCGACTGTGATGGCTAAGCCTTTAATCAGTTGATCGCGGTTTTTAGCCAGCAAACCATGATGCGCCCAAGTACAGCTCACACCACTACTCAACAGAATCAAGGTATTTAAAAATGGCAGACCCCACGCGCTCATCGGCTCAAATTTACCACCGACATTACCAGGACCGTTAGTTGGCCAAGTCGCTTCATAAGCAGAATGTAATAATTCTTTAGTCGCACCTGAACCTAACCACGGCACGGACAAATTACGCGTGTACCACAGTGTGCCGAAGAACACGGCGAAAAATACGATTTCTGAAAAAATAAACCACATCATGCCCATGCGATAGGAAATACCGACATCGTGGTTGTACATGCCAGTTTCACTTTCATGGGCTTGTAAGGTAAACCAACCCACTAACATAATAACGAAAACCACTAAGCCCGCCACCATAAAGGCAGGACCAACTGATGAAGAACCATTTAAATAATTTGCAAATCCAGCCAACATAGTGACTAAGCCAGCAGTACCAATGACTGGCCAAGTCGCCTTATGCGGAATGTAATAAGCGACATTTGTAGACATAACCTTCCCCTTTTATTTTTTTACTGATTTTTCAGTAATATCAAAAAATGTGTATGACAGTGTAATGGTTTTGTATTGCTCAGGTAATTCTGGATTAATGACAAAACGCATCGGCATGGTTTTCGCTTCGTTCGGCTGAAAAGTTTGCTCGTCAAAACAAAAACACTGAATTTTTTCAAAAAAACTACTAATCACCGCAGGTGAAAAACTGGCAATTGCTCTAGCAACCATGAGCTTATCCGTTTTATTTTTAGCATAATAGTTTACCGTGTGATATTCACCTGGATGGACGATTAGCTGTTTTTTTTCGGCACGAAACTCCATAGGTGTGGATTCATTCAGTGTAGTCATGAATTCTATGGTGATTTCTCGACTCATATCGACTTTGTAAGCAACTTCTGGAGCTTTTTTAATATCATCGGGTCTGTCCCGCTCTATCCATTTCCATTCACACAACACATCGTAAATGGGAACCAGCGCGTAACCAAAGCCAAACATACCTACAGCAACTAACAGCAACATCCGCGCTAACTTAGCATTTTTCTTACTAACGTCTTCTTCGCTCATTGAGAAACCGCTTGTGCTACCGCGAATAGATAAACAATCACGGTGATAGCGACTAAAATCACTGCTGTTAAAATATTTTTATTTTTTGTTGTCATGTTGTTATTCGAGTCATTGCCTGACTTAAGTCAGGCAATGACTCTTTGTACCTTAATGTGAATCCAAAACGTGTTCAGTCGGCACAAGCAAGGGCGGTGTCGTCCATGTGTGGTAAGGAACAGGAGAGGGTAATGTCCATTCCAAACTGTGCTTGCTAGCATCTTCCCACACTTCATTCGTTACTTTTTCGCCAGTACCACCTTTGATGGTGTCGATAACGATGTACAAAAATAACAACTGGCTGGCTCCAAATATAAAACCACCGATACTGGAAACCATATTCCAATCAGCAAACTGTACTGCATAGTCAGGAATACGACGTGGCATACCGGCTAAGCCTAAGAAATGCTGAGGGAAAAACAAAACATTCACTGAAATAGCTGACAACCAAAAATGCAGTTGACCAATTTTTTCGTTGTACATGTGTCCTGTCCATTTAGGCAACCAGAAGTAACCCGCCGCCATCAGAATAAAAATTGACGCAGGAACTAGGGTGTAATGAAAGTGAGCAACAATGAAATAAGTGTCATGATATTGGAAATCAGCTGGCGCAATCGCCATCATCAAACCAGTAAAACCGCCCATCGTGAACAACACCACGAAGGCAATAGAAAACAGCATGGGTGTTCCCGCTATTGGCATACCCACAGTAAACATGTGATGTGCCCAAACGATAAATGAGAAAAACGCAATTGAACCAGTCGCCCACACCATAGAGCTGTAACCAAACAAAGGTTTACGCGCAAATACAGGAATGATGGTAGACGCAACACCGAAAGTGGGCAGAATCATGATATACACTTCTGGGTGTCCGAAGAACCAGAAAATATGTTGATACAGCACAGGATCACCACCGCCAGCAGCATTAAAAAAGCTGGTGTGGAAGAATTTATCGGTTAAAAGCATAGTGACTGCGCCAGCAAATACAGGCATAACAGCAATCAACAAGAAGGCAGTAATCAACCAAGTCCAAACAAACAATGGCATGTCCATCATTTTCATGGTGGGCGCGCGCATGTTGAAGATAGTGGCGATAATATTGATCGCACCCATAATGGAAGAGATACCCAACAAATGCACGGCGAATACTGCAAATGGCATCGCTTTACCGACTGTAATCGGCTGCAATACTAACGGTGGATAAAAAGTCCAACCAGCATTTGGCGCACCTGTTTCCAAAAATAGAGTGCTTGCTAGTAACAATACACCAGCAACTAATAGCCAAAAACTCATGTTGTTCATGCGTGGCAACGCCATATCAGGTGCGCCAATCATCAGAGGAATTTGCCAGTTAGCCAAACCGACGAAGGCTGGCATAACGGCACCAAATACCATGACTAATGCGTGCATGGTAGTCATGGAGTTAAAGAATGCAGGATCTACAAATTGCAAACCAGGTTCAAATAATTCAGCACGGATTATCATTGCCATTGTACCGCCAACAAAAAACATGGCGAGTGCAAATAATAAATACAATGTGCCAATGTCTTTGTGATTGGTGGTAATAATCCATCTTAACAGCCCCTTAGCAGGGCCGTGATCGTGATGCTCATCGGCGTGATGATCATCATGCTCAGCTACGACAGCAGACATATTTTATACCTCGAAAATAGTTAAAAAAGGTTAGACTGATAACAAGGACTGACTTAGTCGTCTTCATAAACAGGCGTGATTTTATTAGGCTGAATGTCGTCACCGACTTTGTTGCCCAAATCATTTCTGATATAAGTGATTACCTCAGCTAATTCATTATCTTTCAACTTAGAAAATGCGGGCATTTTGCTAGTACCTGCTTGCAGAAAGCCAATTAAGGGGTCAATACCACCCATTACTTTTGGACTTGCAGTTAAAGCAGGAATTAAACCAGTCACGCCCGCACCATCTATTTGATGACAGCCTACGCAATTTTTTAAATAGACCGATTCACCCTTTGCCATTAACTGCTCACGGCTTTGGTCGCTCAAATCTGGTTTTTGTTTTTGTTGTTCCGATGTCTTCTTCACCCACGCATCATAGTCAGGCTGTTCCATAGCAATGACGACGATAGGCATAAAACCGTGGTCTCTACCGCACAACTCAGTACATTGACCGCGATAAACACCTGCTTTATCAACAGAAGTCCATGCTTCATTAATAAAACCAGGATTAGCGTCTTTTTTCCAGCCTAAATCAGGGACCCACCATGAATGGATAACATCGCTTGAAGTTAAGACAAAACGAATTTTTTTCTTGACGGGAATCACTAAGGGCTTGTCAACATTCAACAAATAATTAGGCACAGAACGTGGATCAGCACCTTTAGTACGGTGTGTTATTTCACTGGCTTCATCTAAATGACTTTCAAAATGAATGTCATTATCCAGATATTTATAGTCCCAATACCATTGTTTACCCGTCACTTGAATGGTCATGTCTGATTTTTGCACATCAGCCAATTCCAACATAGTTTTTGTTGCTGGAATCGCCATGCCAATCAAAATCAGCGTTGGAATAATTGTCCAGATAATTTCAACGGTGGTGTTTTCATGAAATTGTGCGGCTTCATGTCCTTTCGATTTACGATGATGGTAAATCGAATAAAACATAGTACCGAATACGGCGATACCAATAAATACACAAATCCATAGAATTAACATGTGTAAATCATAAATATCATGACTTACTTTAGTAACCCCTTGCATTAAATTGAGCGTGTAATCCGCTTGTGCAGCTTCTTGGCCTAAAGCCATTAAGATCACACCTACGAATAGTTTCTTTATTTTATTCACGGAGCAGACTCCTCGTTAGTAGTTATAAACTCTTGTTGCTTTATATC
>NQJH01000041.1 GCA_002256685.1 Methylococcaceae bacterium NSP1-2
TTCGACTTTTTCAATTGGCGAAATAGAGGAGGTAACGGGGGGTATATCATCATTCCAATAGTTATTTATTTCATCAATGAAAGAACTTAATACAGCATTGGCTTTATCTAAGCCTTCTACATAAGGTCTATGGTAATTAGTTTGTTTCTCAGACCAATCTGAATAGTAGATTGATGGAGAGTATTTTATGCTTGTAAAATCTCTAGTGTGATTATTATCTAGGTTAAATATTTTTTGAATAGCTATTTTTGTATCACGATGCCATTTTGTAAATTCGAGTGAAGATGATGTATTACTTAAATTTTTTAAACCGTTAATTTCAGAGCGTTTTTTTTTCAGTATTTCAATAGCTTGTTGCTTTTCCATAGATTATTTCACTCGCATTATTTAATAATCACAACGGCAAAAAATCATTATTTAAAATCTGTTGCAACTGCCACGGGCAGGTGTTGGGAAACGTGGTTTCATCGAAGCCTGTTTCTTGAGCGGCTTGGATAATGGCGAATTCGTAGGCATCCGCTAAGCAGGGGTCTAGTTGTCGCTTTAAACTGGGGTTGTCTCTGAGGATTTTTTCTATTCGTAAGCGTTGTTCTTTGATGGTTAGTTCCCAACTTTTACCACGCCGAGCAGGTTGATATTGCCATTTGAGCAGATGTTGTAACAGTACGGCTAATCGACTTTCTAACGCCCTTTTTTCCGATTTACCCATGCCTTCTATCTCTTCGAGTAAATTGGCGGTGTCTAACTCGCCATAACGCCCTGATTTTAATAAGTTGGCTTGTTCTGTTGCCCAGCCATAAAAGTCGGTTTCGTAAGTTGACATTTTCTTACCTCCGCTGTGATTTTTAAACAGACCGCAGGCGCGGTCTCAACGGCATTCCCACGCGGCGCGTGGGAATGAGTGAAGCGGCTGTTCACCCCAAGCTACGAATTTTTATCTTCGCTATGCACCACATCACTCAACAATTCTGCGACCCGCATTCCTGTATCAAACGAGGTGTCGTAGTAAAAACGTAGCGTAGAAATATGACGCAAGCGCATTCGTTTGGCGAGTTCGTGGCGTATCATCGGGGCTAGTTCGTTGAGCAATTTGACGTTGGCTTTTTTACCTTGCTCATCAATTTGACGTTGGCTTTTTTACCTTGCTCATCAGCATTGAGTACCGTGACATAAATTTTTGCCACGGCGAGGTCTTTGCTGACTACGACTTCATTAATGGTGACAAAACCTAAGCGCGAATCATCAATATCACGTTGCAAAATGAGCGATAGCTCTTTTTGCATTTGTGATGATACACGGGCGTTGCGCCCAAATTCTCTCGCCATGATTACAACTCCCGTTTAACTTCGGTGCGTTCAAAGACTTCGATTTGATCGCCAACACGGACATCGTTGTAATTTTTCACACCGATACCACATTCCATGCCCATTTTAACTTCGGCAGCATCATCTTTGAAACGGCGTAAGGATTCCAATTGTCCTTCGTAAATAACCACGTTTTCACGCAATACACGAATCGGTAGGTTACGTTTAACAAAGCCGTCAACCACCATACAACCTGCAACTGCGCCGAATTTGGGTGATTTAAACACATCACGTACTTCTGCAAGACCGACAATCGTTTCTCTAATTTCAGGGGCTAACATACCACTGATAGATTTTTTAACTTCGTCTATCGCTTCATAAATGATGCTGTAGTAATGTAAGTCGATGCCTTTTTCTTCAATCATTTTTCTAGCAGTGGCATCGGCACGGACATTAAAGCCCATTAGAATTGCGCCAGACGCTAAGGCTAGGTTGGCATCGCCTTCGTTAATACCACCGACTCCACCATAAACGACTTTAACTTCAACTTCGTCATTGGATAAGCCAATTAACGAACTGCGTAAGGCTTCTAAACTACCTTGTACGTCGGTTTTCAGTACCAAATTAACGCAAGCTAATTCGCCTGAGGTCATGCGTGAGAATACTTCGTCCAATTTAGCGGCTTGTTGGGCAGCATGACGCGTGAATTTTTTGCGGTCTTCACGATGTTTTGCCAAGTCTTTGGCAACCCGTTCGTTTTGTACCACTAAGAATTCATCCCCTGCATTCGGTGTGCCTGATAAGCCTAAAATTTCCACAGGTTCACAAGGACCGGCGGTTTTAATGGCTTTGCCGTTTTCGTTGAACATGGCGCGAACGCGACCGTATTCATGTCCACATAACACCATTTGTCCGTTTTCTAGTGTGCCTTTTTGTATTAATACCGTTGCTACCGCGCCGCGTCCTTTATCCAGACGTGATTCGATAACGATACCCGAAGCCGCGCCTTCAACAGGGGCTTTAAGCTCTAAAATTTCGGTTTGAACAATCAAGGCTTCGATGAGTTCATCAATACCCATGCCTGTTTTGGCAGAAATTTGTAAAAATTGGACATCACCGCCCCATTCTTCAGGCTGTACACCAATGGTGGATAATTCCTGCATGACTTTATCTGGATTAACACCTGGCTTATCCATTTTGTTCATGGCAACAATAATCGGTACGTTAGCGGCTCTCGCGTGTTCAACGGCTTCTTTAGTTTGTGGCATCACGCCATCATCAGCAGCAACGACAATAATAACTACGTCAGTGACATCGGCACCCCGCGCGCGCATGGCAGTAAATGCGGCATGACCGGGAGTATCTAAGAAAGTAACTGCACCGTGATCGGTTTTGACTTGATACGCGCCGATGTGTTGGGTAATACCACCCGCTTCACCTGCGGCAACGCGGGTTTTACGAATATAATCCAACAACGAAGTTTTACCGTGATCGACGTGTCCCATGATAGTGACTATCGGCGCACGCGGTAATGCTACGCGATTATCTTCTTCTAAGGCTTGAGACAGCATTTCTTGCTCAAGGTCATCATCACTTTGCATGATGGCTTTATGCCCCATTTCTTCAACCAGAATCACAGCGGTGTCTTGGTCGATAGTTTGGTTGATGGTTGCCATAATGCCTAGCTTCATCAAATGCTTGATAACTATCGCTGCCTTCACATTCATTTTCTGTGCGAGGTCAGAGACGATAATCATTTCAGGAATGGTCACCTCATAAACAATAGGCGCACTGGGCATTTCAAATTGATGCTTGCCTTCAGGTTGATTAAAGCTGCGTTGAGGGGCTTGTTGCTTACCTTTTCGCTTGCCTCTTTTGCCATCTTTGCCAGATGAACGCGCACCACCCGCATCGTCTGTTTTTCTGTTTGGTGTAGCGGCAGGTTTTGCGGCTTGTTGCTGTCTTACTTTGTCAGCATTTTTCTTGATAGACTCTTCCAATCGACGCTCTTTCTCTTGTTGTTTTTTTCTGACTTCTTCAGCTTCTTTGGTTTTGGCTGACTTCTCTTTGTTTTTCTTTTCTTCTTTAAGCTTTAACGCTTCAAACTTAGCTTCTGAGTCAATATCTACCTCTGGCTCAATAACCTGTTCAGCTTCAGTTTCTGCTTTTAAACCTTCATCAGTTTTAAGCTCAACGGTTGCTTTGCTTTCGATTGTCGGTTTAACGACTTCGGCAATAACCTCTTCTACCTGAATTTTTTGTTCAACAGGTATCGGTTGCTCGATAACGGGGGCAATAATTTCGGCTTGCGGGGCAGTTTCAATGGCAACAGTTTCTATTGGTTTTTTCGATTCGTCTAGCGGTGCTTTAGGCAACTCGGCGGGTTTTTGTTCATCCGCATCCATGCGTTTTATGTAAGTTTTCTTTTTCCGCACTTCAACACTGATCGTTTTTGTCGAACTACCCGGCACACTTGCCTGTTTAATTTCAGTGACTTTTCTGCGTTCTAAGGTCACTCGTCTCGGCGAGTTATCACTCTCACCTTGTCCTTTACCATGACTTTTACGCAAATGCGCTAGTAACTGCATTTGTTCATCATCATTAATAACATCATCAGGTGTTCTGACAGATAATCCTGCTTCTTGCAGTTGTTTTAATAACTGTTCTAGCGGGGTTTTTACCATGTCCGCTAATTGTCGTACTGTTTTATCGCTCATAATCTTACCATCCCCTACTCGCTCTGTGCCGGTGCAAACCAAGGCTCACGAGCCTTCATAATCAACGTTTTCGCACGTTCTTCACTCATACCCGAAATGTCTAGCAAATCGTCAACCGACTGGTCTGCCAAATCTTCCATTGTCACAATACCCTGACTTGCTAAACTGTAGGCTAAATCATGATCCATGCCTTCCATATCCAGCAAACTCTGCGCAGGTTGTGCGGTTTCTATTTTCTCTTCAGCGGCAATGGCATTGATGAGTAGTGCGTCTTTTGCACGACTTCTCAGTTCATTCACTAAGGGTTCATCAAAACCTTCAATTTCTAACATTTCACTGACCGGCACATAAGCAATTTCTTCGACACTATTAAAGCCGACTTCAGCCAAAATCAGCGCAATGTCGTCATCAACACCCAATTGATCGATAAATAATTGTTTGACCTTGTCTACTTCAGCTTCAGCATTCTTTTCTGCTTTAGACGCATCAATCACATTAAGTTCCCAGCCAGTCAGTTGGGTTGCTAAGCGAACATTTTGACCACCGCGACCAATTGCTTGCGATAAATTATCTGAACTGACCGCTAAATCCATGCTGTGTTTATCTTCATCCACGACAATGGATTGAATTTCCGCTGGCGACATCGCATTAATGACAAACTGTGCCTCGCTTGGGTTCCATAAAATAATATCAACCCGTTCGCCCGCTAACTCATTAGTGACCGATTGTACTCGCGAACCGCGCATACCAACACACGCACCCACAGGATCTAAGCGTGGATCATTACTCTTCACAGCTAATTTAGCTCTCGATCCAGGATCACGCGCAGCACCCATGACGCTAATCATGCCTTCGCCGACTTCTGGCACTTCTAAGCGAAATAACGCAATCAGTAATTCGGGGGCTGTACGGCTAACAAACAATTGCGGACCGCGTGCTTCTAAACGCACATCTTTTAAATAGCCACGAATACGGTCGCCAATACGCACGGGTTCACGGGGAATCATGTCTTCTTTAGCAATATAGGCTTCGATATGTCCGCCTAAATCCATATAAACACTGCCTTTTTCAATACGTTTGACAATACCCGTCACCAGTTCACCGACGCGGCTTTTATAGGCATCAACAATTTTTTTGCGTTCTGCCTCGCGTACTTTGTGAATAATGACTTGTTTAGCAGTTTGCGCAGCAATACGACCAAAATCTACCGATTCAATTTCTTCTTCGATAATGTTACCGACTTGAACGTTTGGATTATCGAGTCTCGCTACTTCTAATAAAATTTGCGTGGTCGGAAATTCAACATCACCATCGATTTGTGGGTTTGCGTCCACCACGTCCCACTGACGATACGTTTTGTAATCGCCTGTTTTTCTGTCTATCGCTACTCGCGCTTTAATTTGATTAACGTGACGTTTGATAGTGGCGGTTTCTAATGCGGATTCGATTGCCTGAAAGACAACTTCTTTTTCTATTTCTTTTTCATTAGAAAAAACTTCGACTACCAATAAAATTTCTTTATTTGCCATTGCGTCCTCCTTTTTCTATTAAATACTCAGGCATCAAACGTGCCTTACTCATGGCGTTAAAAGGGATTTCAAAAAACTGTCCGGCTTCTGAAAGCGTAATAATATCGTCTTCAACTTTTTCAATCTGCCCAGTGACTCTTCTACGACCATGAATGGCTTTAAATAGATAAACGGTTACTGTGCTACCAATAAATCGTTCAAACTGACTGATTTTAAAGAAAGGTCTATCCGCGCCGGGCGAAGACACTTCTAATTGATAATTGCCTTGTATGGGGTCTTCTACATCGAGAACACCGCTAAGTTGATGACTGACTTTAGTGCAGTCTTCAACCAAAATTCCATTTTCACTGTCAATATAAATTCTTAACAGACCATGTTTTGGATGCGGATTATAGTCAATGCCGACGCATTCATAACCTAAGCCTTCCACAATCGGTTCGATTAAGTTGACCAAATGCTCAGGAGCCTGTTTCATTTTTCCTCACTTACTTTCGCACAAAAAAAAAGAGCCAAAGGCTCTTCCATTAACACTAGACTATTAGGCTTCTTAAAACCGAAGCCTAGAAAATAAAAAACCCCATAATGGGGTTCAAAAATCTGGTAGCGGGGGCAGGATTTGAACCTACGACCTTCGGGTTATGAGCCCGACGAGCTACCAAGCTGCTCCACCCCGCGATTGATTTGCTGAATTATAAACACTTTATAATATAAAGCAACTTATTTTTGTACAAAGACTTAGATAATCCAACCAATCTCCCCGAAAAACACAAAAAGCCCGAAAAATAATTAGTAAGCGTTGTTACAACATTGAAAATAGAAATTTTTCGTGTCTTTCGTGTCTTTCGTGTCTTTCGTGTTTTTCGTGGATAAATTTCAACTCAATAAGGTACGCTCAATTAACCAATAACCACCCATTAAACTGGCTAACACCGAACAAACAGGCGTAAGTCGTGGTTCTATTTGCGGTTTATTATGCAGCCACCAAATAATGGGTAATACTATCGCAGCAACAGTAATTTGCCCAATTTCCACACCTAAGTTAAAGGAAAATAACGGCAGCATAATTCCCGTTTCGTAGGAAGAAATGCCCATTTCGCGTAACACAGCGGCAAAACCCAAGCCGTGGACTAAGCCAAAGAAAAATGTCAACCATTGCCGTCTTTTGGAATTATCACCACGCACAATATTTTCTAGCGCGACATAAATAATAGTCACGGTAATCAGCGGTTCAACGATACTGCTGGGAATATTAACAATGTTGAGTCCTGCTAAACCCAGTGTAATAGAATGGGCAATGGTAAAAAAGGTGATGATTTTAATTGCAGGCCAAAAACTGCGCGTTACGATGAGCAAAGAAAACAAAAACAACAAGTGATCGTAACCCGTCAGAATATGCTTTATGCCTAACAGTAAAAAATCGCTAAAAGTCGATGCGGTTGGTGTTTCGACACTATTAGTGTTTACTGTCGTACTTGTGCCAGCCACCGGTAAAGTCAGTGCTATTAAACTATCCGATTGAGACAGCATTTTTTCGCTAATGTTCTGCCCGATCTCATTTTTTATAGTCACAAACTGTTTATGTTCCACTGGTAATGTGCTTAAAAATACCGCTTGCAGTTGCAATTGTTTACTGAGTGTTTGTGGGTACTGAAATTCAATATTGACGTTATTTTGCTGGTCAAAATTTACCATCCCCGCCGCACTAGGCTGAATAACTTGCCCATCGAGTGTGAGTTGCACACCTTGCAATACCCACTCGGCAATTTTGATTTTTGCCGCTTCTTGTTCTGCGGCAGTGACTTTTGTATCTTGGTCGCTGTCCATAGGTACAAACGCTTCAATATCTTGTAAAGCGAAGGTTATTTTGGCATCGACTCCCTGCGCCTTAACTATTAAATCAGCAGAACTCAGTCCTGATACATGTGCTGCACTGAACTGAGCATAACCCAGTAAAAAAATAACGGTGATTATTCTATTTAACATTAGTTGTTCTCCACGGATTTACGTTTTTTTGCGATACCAAACAATGGCAATCACAATAATTAAGGAGCAATCTAGCTGCTCCACCTGCAATCATTATTTAAGTAAGGTCAGAGATCGCCGCCGACATGTAACACAATTCTCAGCTTGTCTTCGTCTGAAACTGCCTCTTCGCCACCTATCAGCCGTTTTTTATTAATACTGGCTTGCGTTTCAATTACGCCGTTTGAACACAGTTTAGCTGGAACTTCAAAATCATACACTCTTCTTTAAAGTCTTCAAGCTTGCTGTCATCTGAATCTGTGAGCTCAAGTTCAACCACGCGTACGTCAATAAGCGTGGTCGATTAAATCAGCGGCAAAAAACGTATTGCCTGTAGTAAGTAGTTCTGGACAATACCGTTTTAACAAGGCTTCATTTTGGCACGATAGCGGTTTTCTCCTGTTAAGGCTAGACAGTTAAGCGATGAGTCTAGGCTATAACAAGCTGACAGCGCATCATTCGGATACTTTTTAGACCATTCTGAAGAAAAATCTATGCTAAAATGCCCTCCAGCAATAGCCATTAAGTTTAGTTACATGTCTTTTGTTGCACATTTCTTAAATTTAAATACCGGAATTTACATTCCACCTAGTCACACAAAGGATAACAATATGAAATTATTGAAAAAAATCGCAGTTGCTGTTGTTATGACCGCATCAATGTTAGTCGTGTCTTCAAACGTTTTTGCTGCTGAAGTATCAAATGCGGCTGTTGCCGCAGCGGCTAAAACGACTGAAGCTAAATTACTAGAAGCTAAAAGCCTATTGGAAAAAGGCGGTGATGCTAATACCACTGAACAAATCCAAAATGCTTTGAATGAAGCGCGTCAATCTGTAAAAGAATTTCGCTATGAGCCAACTGAGCGTTCACGCCAGAAGTTGAATGATAAATTAAAACTTGCTCGTGATGCCTTCTTGAAAAACGATAATGCAAAAGCTTTAGCTGAAGTAGAAGCCGCCTTAGTAATTTATACAGACATCAAAAAAATCTACGACGCAGGTCATTAATAAGCCAAGCTGTCAGCATATAATAAATTCAACCTGTTGAGTTTAAACACTATAAGGGTTTTATGCCCTTATAGGGCTGCTTTAAAAGTTGCGATACAAAAGATCGTATAACTTTTCTAAATGGCTTTTAAAAAAACTGCACCGCCTTTTACTATTCCATAACAAATCGATAATTTTAAAATGTGGTAGAATGCCGGCTGGCAAACTGCTATTAATAAAAAAAATGGTTTGCCAACATAACTTTAAATAAAAATAACTTGAGGATTTAGAAATATGAAAACCTTGAAAAAAATCGCATTGGCTTTATGTATTGCAGCATCTATGGGTGCCGTTTCAACTTCAGCTATGGCTGAAACAGATAAAGGTCGTATTACTTATGCACCTACTGAAGCGATTGATATGACAGTAGCTAAAGTAAATGAAGCTCTGTCTTTACTTGAACAAGGTGGGGACGTTGAAAAAGCTTCTGATGCAGCTAAAGGCGCATTGGACATCAGTAAAGAAATCAATGCTAATGACAAAGTTGATGCAGCTCGTGCAAAAGCTAATAACAAAGTAAAAGCTGCTCGCAAACATTTGAGCGAAGGTTCTACACAAGAAGCTGAACAAGAGTTAAGAGATGCTCAAAAAGGTTACTTAGCACTGAAAAGTCTGATATAAGGCTCGTTTTGCTTCTCAAATACCAAGCAGCAATTCAAATCTGACCTACTAAAAATATCTGTTAAGTTAATTTAGTCTAGTGTTTCACTGATCGATTATTTTTAACTGTTAGAACACACTTTTTGTGTTGTCATGATGAAGGATTGAAAACCTCGTTACCAATAAGTGACGAGGTTTTTTTATGCGCATCAAATTACCCTCCTATTCTTTTCACTCCCTATCGTTCTACAATTAGGCGGTGTTTTCGCTTACCTATCTCGTTAGCTTCTGGTATATTCAGAACGTGGCGATTTGTGTTGTCCATAGCCCTACAAAGGTTTACTTTCTAGGGCATTGATAAATTTTTAGAGGTGGAGGCTGTTATGACTGAAGTATTGTTTATATTAACTGTGATTTTTGTGGCTTATGTTCTTTGTGTGGTCGTCAACGACAAAGCAGTCGTTAAGCCGACAATGCCAGAGGCGAAACCTAAAAAACAGGTAGTCGCGTCGATTGAACCCATTCCTCAAGCAGAACCGCGACCAGAAATAATTAAATTACACCCCATTGAAAAATCAATACCTGCAAAGCAGACGCATAAAAAAGCCCTAAAAGACCCTAAAACAGGTGACATCGCCACGACCTACAGCAATTACAGGTTTACTAAACGCTGGATAAAAGAAGCCTTAGTAACCGAAGGATTGCTGGAAAAAGTGTATAAAAATAACGAATTGAATGCCGATGTTGAAATAGCCATCAAAGCAGCCATTGCTAAACTTGAGACAATGGATAAGTACAAAGCTTAATCTTTACCATCCAAATTAAGCCGCTTCAGTCGATAACGAAATGATCGAAAAGACAGCCCCAGCTGTTTAGCAGCGGCTGTCTTGTTCCATTTATTCTCTTCCAATGCGCGAGTGAGCATATCCTTTTCAATTTTTTCCAAATAGTCTTCCAATGAACCATCGGCTGGATTAAAGGCGGGACAAAAAGCGGTATCTTGAAAATGGTTGCCCCCCTTATTCGCATGAATATTCATGGCAGCACTCATCGGCAAATTTAAATCTTTAAACTCGATGCGATTACCTTCATAAAGTGCCAATGCTCTTTCCAGAATATTTTCAAGCTCACGAACATTGCCAGGAAAATCATAGCGTTGCAGTGCGACTAATGCGGTATTTGACAATATTGGTTTATTCAACGTACCCGCTAACACCATTTCATTAAGGTTTTGATGCGTCGCACTGAGTAAACGAATATCAACAGGGATTTCTCGACTATCACCCACAGGACGAATTCTTTTCTCTTGTAAGGCACGAAGTAATTTAACTTGTAGCGACAAAGGTAGATCGGCCACTTCGTCTAGGAATAATGTGCCGCCCTCTGCCGCTTGAAACAAACCTTGTTTGTCGTTAGACGCGCCAGTAAAACTGCCTTTTTTATGACCAAAAAATTCACTTTCCATCAATTCTAATGGAATCGCTCCGCAGTTAATAGCGACAAAAGGATGGTCACTCCGCGCACTTTGTCGGTGGATTAACTTAGCCACTAATTCCTTACCTGAACCCGATTCACCACTAATATAGATAGGTGCTTGGCTAAGAGCCAGTTTATTTATTTTTCCGCGAATTTCGCGCATAACAAGAGAATCACCTAACAAAATATGGCGAGTTCGATTGTCTTTAGTGACATTTGGCTCTATCGTTTTTAACGCACTATTAACGAGTTGTCGTAATATCAATAAATCAACAGGCTTGGAAATAAAATCAAACGCACCTTTTTTCATCGCTAAAATGGCCGTATCCATATTGCCATGCGCAGTAATAACGGCAACCGGCATTGGTTTAGGCATTTCCTGTATTAAATCAACCAGTTCCAGACCATTACCATCGGGTAATTTCATATCGGTCAGACAAAGATCAAACGACTCGTCTTGTAATAAGGCTTTGGCGCAACTAATATTTTTAGCGCAACGGGTTTCAATCCCCATTCTATTCAGCGTGATTTCCAACAGTTCACGAATATCGGGTTCATCATCTACAATCAGTACCAGTGGTTTTTTCATATTTCAATTAAAGTATGGTCAGCATTAAATAAACACAGCCGAAAACAACTTTTATGTTCGGCAGTGACATAATAAATCAATTTTGCCTGATTTAGTTCAGCTAATTCTCTTGAGATATAAAGTCCTAAGCCCGTTCCGCCAGCCGATGTCGTAAAAAAGGGTTCAAAAAGATGGCGAAGATTTTCACGACTGACACCCGAACCGTTATCAATGACATCAATACAGGATGCCTGTTTCAACATCAAGATTTGTAACTTGATTGTCCCCGCCTCTGGCTGACCATAGTTCAAGGCGTTCTGACATAGATTATCCATAATCTGCTTTAAGTGATTGGGATCAATAAAAACAAACAACGGCTCCGCAGTCAGTAATAACGTAAAAGTAGCCGCATTAATACCCTGTTCAAGAATAAAATTTTCTAAGTAATGACTCAACCATGTGTTTAATTCTATTTTTTTCCGTCTTGAATCCTTACGTCGAGACAGCTGCAAAATATCTTCAATAATATGATTGACTCGCGCTGTGTTGCTTTGAATAATGTTAGTTAAGCGTCTATCTTGAGCGGGTAAATCGGGGTTTTCTGACAACAATTGTCCAGCATGATTAATGGCACTGAGTGGATTGCGTATTTCATGGGCAATACTGGCGGTTAATCGTCCTAAAGAAGCCAATTTGCTCTGCTGTAAACGTTGATTGTAAAGCGAACCATCTTCGAGAATAAGCATATAAAAAAATTTATAGCGGGTGGGTAGCAACATAAAACGCACATGAATATCGGATTGATTCAACACCTGAAGGGTGAATGAATTCTCTGCGTTATCCGCTAACCACGTCTGAAAAGCCCTCTCTAAATGCTCAGAAATACCAGCAAGATTAATGGGTAATTCTGTTAAATTTGTTAATCGTAACGTGGCTTCATTGGCTAGCTGAATCACTTGTTGTTGATTAGTAATGATAATGCCTGACTGTAAATGCTGAATAATATACTGGTTAAGCTCTTCCAGATTAGAAATAGCTTGTTCCTGCTGATTAGTAAGTTGTAACATTTGTTCACTACGTTTTGCCAGCACAAAGGACAGTAAAGAAATAGCGAAGAAGGAAGCCCCTAGCATTCCCGTATAAATGTAAGAATAAGTCGTTATCTCAAAAACCTTCATGTAATCGGCATAAATCTGTTCAGCCAATACCGCTAAACTCGCTAACGCGGCAAAAAACATCGCACAGCGACCGCCAATTAATAAGCCACCCGATGCAATAGACACAGCAAGCAAAATACCGATCCCGCTAGTAATTCCGCCATAAGCGTGCATAATCAGCGTCAAAATAAGAATATCAGTGACAATCAATAACTGCGCTTGAACGGTATAGCGCGTTAGTCGCCAAATAATACACACTGCCGATATAACGGACAGGATTAAATAGCTCTGACTACTGTAGGTAAATAAAGGGCTATGGTGAATACTGAGGAGCGCAGAACCTTTCTGCGTGTAAAACAAGAAAATAAATAGACTCGCCAGCGTCAGGCGATAACCTAAAAATACTTTTAGTAACAACCACGCCTGCTGAGCAGGAATACCATACCCTTTAGAAAGTGGGCAAGGATAGATGGTCTCAGAAGAATTTTCAGTCATGAATGTTTTATAAGGATAGCGTTTTGCGAGGACTTCGTTAGAATATTCCTATTAATCATAGCATCAATATAAAAACTTAAGAACACACCGCCACTACCACCCGTTAATCAGGAGTCACCAGTGAATATTCACGAGTACCAAGCTAAACAATTATTTCAGCAATACGCCATTCCCATTCCCGAAGGTCACTACGCTGCCACGCCAGAAGGCGCGGAACAAGTTGCCAAAGCCTTAAATGGTGACGGCTGGGTTGTTAAAGCACAGGTTCACGCCGGTGGTAGAGGTAAAGTGGGTGGCGTAAAATTGGCAAAAAGTTTAGCGGAGGTCGTGGAATTTAGCCGGGAACTACTCGGCAAACGACTGGTAACGATACAAACTGATAGCCTAGGCTTACCGATTAACTCACTATTAATCGAAAAAATTTATCCGATTAAACGCGAGTTATACTTAAGTTTAATTCTTGACCGCGCCACAGAACGGGTGATGTTTATTGCCTCTGCTGCGGGTGGCATGGACATTGAAGCCGTTGCCCACGATACGCCTGAAAAAATTATCTCAGTAGCGGTGCATCCAGCCGCTGGTTTACAAAGCTATTCCTGCCGCAAAGTCGCTTACACGCTAGGCTTGAAAGGACAGCAAATTAAAGCCCTAGAAAAAATCATGCACGGCATGTACAACTTATTTCTAGCCAAAGATGCCAGCCAAATTGAAATCAATCCCTTGATTGAAACCGACAGCGGTGATTTATTAGCACTGGATGCCAAAATTAATTTTGATGATAACGCCGTCGCTTTACACCCTGATATTTTGGCAATGAAAGACCCTAGCCAAGAAGACGACAAAGAAAACGAAGCGCAACAATTTGGCTTAAATTACATCACCCTAGAAGGCAACATCGGCTGTATGGTCAATGGTGCAGGCTTAGCAATGGCAACGATGGATTTAGTCAAACTCAAAGGCGGTTTACCGGCTAATTTTCTTGATGTGGGCGGCGGCACCAATGTAGAAAAAGTCTGTGAGGCCTTTAAATTGATCTTATCAGACCCCAGTGTTAAAGCCGTATTAGTGAATATTTTCGGCGGTATCGTTCAGTGTGACGTAATCGCTTCAGGGATTTTAGCGGCTATTGAACAAGTTCATGTTACCGTTCCTGTCGTGGTGCGCTTAGAAGGCACCAATGTTGAACAAGGTAGAGCGTTATTAACTAACACAGGGTTGAATTTATACGCTTCAGAAGACTTAAACCACGCCGCAGAACAAGTCGTCGCACTAGCAAAGGCAGCAGCATGAGCATTTTAATCAATAAAGACACCAAAGTGATTTGCCAAGGTTTCACTGGCAAACAAGGCACATTTCATTCTGAACAAGCATTAGTTTACGGCACAAAATTAGTCGGCGGCGTAACGCCCGAACGCGGCGGTGAAACCCACTTAGGTTTACCGGTATTCAACACCGTCCAAGATGCGGTAACAACTACGGGCGCGACTGCCAGCGTCATTTATGTCCCGCCGTTTTATGCTGCCGATGCCATTTTAGAAGCCGTCGATGCAGGTATAAAACTTATCGTTTGTATCACCGAAGGCATACCCACATTACAAATGTTAAGAGTCAAAGCGGCAATGGCAGGCACAGGCGCGTTACTGATTGGGCCTAACTGCCCCGGCATTATCACCCCAGATGAATGCAAAATTGGTATCATGCCCGCTAAAATTCACCAAGCGGGTTGTATCGGTATTGTCTCACGTTCTGGCACACTGACTTATGAATCTGTGTATCAAACTACCCAACAAGGTTTAGGACAAAGTACCTGCGTCGGTATCGGTGGCGATCCGATTCATGGCATGAATTTTGTCGATGTCCTCAGTCGTTTCCAAGCCGATGAGCAAACCAAAGGCATTGTTATGGTCGGTGAAATTGGCGGCGGTGAAGAAGAAGACGCGGCAGCGTATATTAAAGCGCATGTCACAAAACCTGTGGTAGCGTATATCGCAGGGCAAACTGCCCCCGCTGGTAAACGTATGGGACATGCAGGTGCCATCGTCACTGGTGGCAAAGGCACAGCAGCGGGTAAAATCGCCGCACTGAAAGCGGCTGGTATTGAAGTGGTTAGCTCACCGACTGAGATTGGTGTTGCCATGAAAGGCTGCTTATAATCACCTTGTTGCCAAGCTGATGCGTACTATCGGCGTACAAACATCGGTTTGTACGCCAACACTTTTAACATGAAACGCCAACTTGGCAACGACTTTAATACAGAAGCACTTTTATGAATGAAATCAACGAACTTATTCAAAACTATGGCAATTGGATTTACCTAATCGCTTTTTTTTGGGCCGCATTAGAAGGAGAAACCTTTGTTATTTTTGCAGGACTTGCCGCACAGCGCGGTTATCTAAACATTTTTGAGTTAATAGTTGCGGTAGGCTTCGGTAGTCTGCTGGGTGATCAAATTTGCTTCTGGCTAGGTCGTCTTCACGGTACCCGTTTACTGCATCATTTTCCTAAACTGGAAAAGGGTGTGAACCAAGCCATCCTCTGGCTAGAAAAACACGCGGTTGGTTTTATTCTCTCCTATCGTTTTATGTATGGCATCCGCAATGTCAGTAGTATCGCCATCGGTATGAGTCATCTGAATTGGCAAAAATTCGCGCTATGGAATTTCATTGCTGCCTTTGTTTGGGCAGTGGCATTTTCTAATATCGGCTATGTATTTGGTGACTTAATAGCGCGTGTACCAGAGGCAGAAGGTGAAGACATCATCGCATCGAGGATACACCAAGGTATGCTCATCGTCGTGGGATTGTTCATACTGGTAATGGGCTTTCGCGTCATCAGCACCCGTTTGCACAAACACCATGCAAAACAATCATCCGTTGATAAATTATAATAACCCTGTTTTCCATTCTATAACGACATCACATGCTAAGTTACCCCAATATTGATCCCGTACTCGTCGCCCTAGGCCCTGTTAAAATTCACTGGTATGGCATCATGTACCTCATCGGTTTTGCCGCTGTCTGGATACTCGGACAACGCCGCGCCGCTGAACCGTGGTCAGTCATAAAACCCGAAGCCATCGAAGATTTAGTTACCTTCGGCGCGGTCGGCGTGATTGTCGGCGGTCGATTGGGCTATATCCTATTTTATAATTTTGCCGCTTTCCTCGATAACCCACTGATATTATTTAAAATCTGGCAAGGTGGCATGTCATTTCATGGCGGAATGCTTGGTGTATTTATTGCCATGTGGTGGTTTGCGAAAAAACAAAACTGCACCGTATTACAACTCACAGACATTATTGCCCCACTTGCCCCTATTGGCTTAGGCGCAGGTCGAATTGGTAATTTTATTAACTCTGAATTATGGGGCAAACCTACCGATGTACCGTGGGCAATGGTATTTCCTAACGGAGGACCATTAGCACGGCATCCCTCACAACTGTACGAAGCCTTTTTAGAAGGTCTCGTATTATTTGCCGTCCTATGGCTTTATACCAGCAAACCCAGACCCACAATGGCGGCAACAGGTTTAGCGGTTATGCTGTACGGCTGCTTTCGCTTCTTCATTGAATTTTTCCGTATGCCCGACGTACAACTAGGCTATCTAGCCTTAGATTGGCTAACAATGGGGCAAATACTGTCTACACCAATGATAATCATAGGCGGCGCAATGCTTTATTTTGCCTATCATCGCAAAGTGACTGAGCAAGCATAATGGCGACACACTATCTCACCCTATTAAACGACATCCTCACTAACGGCGTACAAAAAGGCGACCGTACGGGTACGGGTACATTATCGGTATTCGGACGGATGTATCGCCATGACTTAAGCACAGGCTTTCCTTTACTCACCACCAAAAAACTACACATCAAATCCATCCTGCATGAACTACTGTGGTTTTTACAAGGCGGTACTAACACCCGTTATCTCAATGAATACGGCGTAACAATTTGGGATGAATGGGCAACACCGACAGGCGACTTAGGTCCGATTTATGGCGCACAATGGCGAGCATGGCGCGGTGAAAACGGTCAAGTCATTGACCAAGTAGCCGAATTAATCGCAGGCATACGCGCTAATCCCAACAGCCGCCGCCACATCATCAACGCATGGCACGTCAGCTACCTACCCGATGAACGCAAAACCGCCGCCGAAAACATCGCCGCAGGTAAAATGGCACTTGCCCCCTGCCACGTCATGTACCAATTCTGGGTCGCCAACGGCAAACTCAGTTGTATGCTCACCCAACGCTCCGCCGATTGTTTCCTAGGCGTACCCTACAACATGGCATCCCTCGCCTTCCTAACCCACATCGTCGCCCAACAATGCGACTTACAAGTCGGCGACATCGTCCACAGCTTCGGCGATTTACACCTCTACAACAACCACCTAGAACAAGCCAAATTCCAACTCACCCGCACTCCCCGCCCCTTACCCACCTTAGCATTAAACCGCAAACCTGATTCTATATTTGACTACCAGTTTGAAGACTTCGAGATAGTCGGTTATGACCCACACCCCGCCATAGCCGCCGCAATTTCGATTTAGATACTATTGTGTCGGGTTACGCTAATGCTAACCCGACCTTGTATATTAACCCTGCAACAAAAGCCCAAGAATAA
>NQJH01000247.1 GCA_002256685.1 Methylococcaceae bacterium NSP1-2
GGTGAATCCTCAGGACGATGCGGCTTATTTGCGCGTCATCAATACGCCACGCCGTGAAATTGGACATACCACCTTAGAAAAATTGGGCGCGTATGCCAATGAACGCCATATCAGTTTATTTGCTGCCAGTAGTGAGTTGGGATTGTCACAACATTTACCCGATAAAGCGCGGCATCGTTTGGAAAAATTTCAAAACTGGTTAATAAATACCGCTCAACGTGTCGAACAAGGCGATACTTTTGCGGTGGTTGAGCAAGTCATACAAGAAATTGGTTATGAGCAGCACCTCAAAGAAGACAGTAAAAGCAAAGAAACTGCCGACCGTCGAATGCGTAATGTGAATGATTTAGTCGCTTGGTTAAAACGCATTGCGGAAAAAGAAAGTAACGAAAAATCGCTGGCTGAGGTGGTATCTAAAATTATGTTGATGGATATTTTAGAGCGTAATGAAGAAGAGGAAGCGCATGATCAAGTCAGCTTGATGACGCTACACGCGGCGAAAGGCTTGGAGTTTCCACATGTGTTTTTAATCGGTGTCGAAGAAAATATTTTGCCACATCAAAACAGCATTGAAACCGATAATATTGAAGAGGAGCGTCGCTTGGCTTATGTGGGGATTACTCGCGCCCAGCGCAGTTGTACCTTTAGTTACTGCACGCACCGTAAACGCTATGGCGAAATCAGCGAATGTGAACCGAGTCGGTTTTTAAACGAATTACCTGAGGATGATTTGGAATGGGTAAATAAAAAACAACTCAGCCCTGAAGTCATTAAAGAACGCGGCAGGGCGAATCTTGCCAATTTGAAAACAATGTTGTCGTAATTAGTGCGGCTATCGGTTAGAATACGCTACTTACGCGCCCGTAGCTCAGCTGGATAGAGCGCAGCCCTCCGGAGGCTGAGGTCAGAGGTTCGAATCCGCTCGGGCGCACCACAATCTTGTTTCATCCCCTACATTTGCCCTAGCGCAAATGCACTCAAGTAAACCACTGTAAAATAAAGTAACGATAAGCTTGAACTGGCAAACAGGTTAATCGCTAACGTTGCTTTTATGACGTGCGTTATTAAGGCGTAAAACCACAATACCAAAATACACATCATATAATAACTTAATGGCTCATCACTTACCGTTAACCAAACTATAATGGGTATGAACAAAATAGACAGTACATTGGTGCAAAATAAAATAGCGGTTGTTACTTGAATATAAGCGTAAAGCTTTTTATCAAAAAGTAGCATTACGCCTATAAAACTAAGCGTGAATAATAGTTCAAGAATGACTTCATAAAATGATTCAAACGGATCATCAGTCATATTTGCCTGCAAAAAATACTGAACTACTTCATAGAACAATATGTTCAGTTTTAGAAAATCCGCTGATTTTGGTAAGTCAAGCGGGTTAGCGTCAAACCAGCATAGTTGCAAATATTGTTTTACAGTATCCATCGTTAGTTGCACTCATTTTGCGTGGAATAATTCCCCTAGTAAGCTATTTTATTGAGTCTAAATAGTCTTTTAATGATTGCTCATCATAACTACCAAAGTCATCATTTAATGATTGCACCAATTGTTTGGTTTTTTCCAATAACTGCGCTAAACGGGCTTTAGTTTTTTTATTCCACCCAACAGGTTCACTGACGGGCAATAACATACGCCCAATGGTCAGGTTTTTTTCAAACAGATTGGCTAAATTTTCTATGAGATTGAGTTGTTTTTGTCGTGCGTTCAATCGCTTAATGATAAATTTTGCTTGTAATCTACTAATCATTAAGTGCAGAGGTAGCATAATCGCTATCAGGCTGATGATAATGATAGGTCCGATGATGGGGTCGATTAAGAACTCTAACAGTCCTACTTCTACTTCAACCAAAACGGCAAGAAAAGCGACAAAACCAAGAATAATTAGCGTGGACATATTGGTGCGTTCTTTCCACACTGAGATTTCTTTTCTTACTTCGGCGATAACAATTTCTTGAAGGTCATAAATACTTCTTTCCAAACAGTTAAGTACTCGGTACGAGCGATCATGTGCGACATTAGCCATGCGCTGATCTATTTCAGCAAAGTCATTTTGTTGACCAGATAAGGCAATGAACTGACCGGCGTTAATACCTAAATCAAATAACTTTCTTTGTGCAGCAGCAATCAGGTCGTGGCTGTTGGCGGGTGTCATGAACGTAGCAGGTTGTTCGACAACAAAAACAAATTTATTGGCATCCTGATGAATAATAATATGTTGAATAAGCTCATTGACTAATGGCGTGATGCTATCAAACACATCAGTAAACACTAAAACTAAATCAGAATTTTCAATAATATGCTTGGTCAGTAATGAATCGACAGGACTTGTTTGCGAGGCACTCATATTGGGCGCATCAACAAATAATTTGCCTTTTAAACGCTCACTATGAATGGTTTTTAATTCCAGATAAGCGTTAATTCGACTCCCTTCGCCTTTTTGTTGCTGTTCGATTTTTTGGCTGATTTGATAAAACGGGTAACGATGATCCACATCCAATGCCGTACCTGGCAAAGTCACTGAGTTGGGTTGATTGTTATGCAGTAAAACCGTAAATTTGTGCGCGGCGGTTTGAATACCAGAGGCGAGTTGATCGGTACTCAGATAATTATTAATAAATTTAGATTTTGCCGTTGAATTACCGCCAATCAAACTAACAATCGGCCACCATGAACTTCTCGAAGCAGTGGTATCATCCTCTTCAAGCAAGCCCAAATCGTATTCGAGTTGATCGAGTTCATGAAAGATTTTTGCGGCTTTCAGTAAGGTTGGATTGTCATTAGTAAAATGTTTTTCAAGGTTGAGCAGATATTTACTTACTGTCTTTTCAGTCATGATGTTGCGCCTGTGCTTGCTGATTGTTTATAGGTACAAAGTTTTTGAAGTATACACCTAGCAGAAACTGGATAATACAAAAAACAAGGCAAATATTAAAGCAGTTTAACGAGCAAGCAAATCTCGCGCATTCATTTTTTGTTGTTCTTTTTGTACTTAAATTACCTCGATTTATAGTATATTGGTACTTTAATCAACCAGTCTAACGTGGTTCAAATGGCAAAATGGAATAGAAGTTTAATGAGTTTTCAGGGCGTAATAGGCTTGTTAATGGCGATGCTATTGTCAGGTTGTTCGCTACCTTTTTTTAGTGGCTATGGTGCAAACGGTCAAACCCGCGAAGAGTTCACTCGCTATGTAGAAAACGTGTTCAAATTACAAAATAGTATGACCAGCCAAATGATGGCACTGGCGGAAAATGATGAGAAGCCTAAAAATATCGACGCGTTATTACAGGCAGAACAACGTATGCAGAAACAATGTGAAGCACTGAATGAATATGCGACGCTTGATAGCGAAGGTTCAAGTGCTAGTCTGTTATTACAACGCCGTGTTGAACAGTCTG
Organism: Methylococcaceae bacterium NSP1-2; assembly: GCA_002256685.1. Lineage (GTDB taxonomy): Bacteria > Pseudomonadota > Gammaproteobacteria > Methylococcales > Methylomonadaceae > UBA4132. The sequence goes on from NQJH01000247.1 coordinate 3,420, forward strand.
CAAAAGACTGCGAAACGGCGGCTAAAAACCTTCAATCACTGTTAGCAAAACCTTGACATCCTCCCCGCCCTAAAGAGTGGGGATATTGGGCAGTAAGTATTGAGGCGACAACCTTTCAGGTTTTTAAAACCTGAAAGGTTTAAATTTACCCTTTAAAAATCTGACAACGTTCACCCTTTAAAAATCCGACAACGTTTTCGGCGGAATCGCCGCCCTTAACGCATTCAACACTGCCAACACATCAATTAATTCTTGAGCAATCGCCCCAGCGACTGGGGATAGATAACCTAAGCCTGCAAACACCATACCGATGACGCTTAGAATCATGCCGCCTATCGCGCTTTGTAAGGCAATGCGGCGCATACGCTCACCGATATGAAACAGTTCGTCTACTTTTAATAAGGAGCTCCCCATAATCACCGCATCCGCTGCTTCGCCAGTAATATCACTGTTTTGACCGAAGGCGATACCGATGGTGGCGGCAGTTAAAGCAGGGGCATCGTTAA
>NQJH01000248.1 GCA_002256685.1 Methylococcaceae bacterium NSP1-2
TTAATGACGCTGATGGAAGGCGAGGTTGATCTTTTGGAAATGGAAAAGAAAATCCGCGTGCGCGTCAAACAACAAATGGAAAAAAATCAGCGCGAATACTATTTGAATGAGCAAATGAAGGCGATTCAAAAAGAATTAGGTGAAATGGAAGATGTGCCTAATGAAATTGAAGAATTAGCCAAGAAAATCGCTGAGGCAGGCATGTCTAAGGAAGCGAAAACTAAGGCGGATGCTGAGCTAAATAAACTTAAAATGATGTCGCCTATGTCGGCAGAAGCCACGGTAGTACGCAATTATATTGACTGGATGGTCAATGTACCGTGGAAGAAACAAACTAAAGTTCGCCACGATTTAAAAATTGCAGAACAAGTCTTAGAAGCCGAGCATTATGGTTTGGAAAAGGTCAAAGAACGTATTTTAGAATACCTTGCCGTACACCAGCGTGTAAAACAACTGAAAGGGCCTATTTTGTGTTTAGTCGGTCCTCCAGGTGTTGGTAAAACCTCATTAGGCGAATCAATTGCGCGTGCCACTAATCGTAAATATGTGCGTATGGCATTAGGTGGGGTGCGTGATGAAGCAGAAATTCGCGGTCATAGACGCACTTACATTGGTTCAATGCCGGGGAAAATTTTGCAGAATTTAGCGAAAATCAAAACCCGTAATCCGATGTTTTTATTGGATGAAATCGACAAAATGGCGGCGGATTTTCGTGGTGATCCTGCATCGGCACTGTTGGAAGTGTTAGACCCTGAGCAGAACCATACTTTTTCCGATCATTATTTAGAAGTGGATTTTGATTTATCCGATGTGATGTTTGTGGCAACCGCTAACACCATGAATATTCCCCCTGCCCTATTGGACAGAATGGAAGTTATTCGTCTGGCAGGTTATACCGAAGATGAAAAAATTAATATTGCGTTGCGTTATTTAATTCCCAAACAGATTAAAAATAATGGTCTGAAAGAACGAGAAATTGAAATTCCCGAAGCGGTGGTGAGGGATATGATTCGTTATTATTCGCGGGAAGCGGGTGTGCGTAATCTGGAACGAGATATTTCCAAAATTTGCCGTAAAGTCGTCAAAGATTTATTGTTAAAACCTAGAAAAGACAAGGTGTTAATCACACCAGAGAATTTGCAAGATTATTTAGGTGTTAGACGCTTTAGTTACGGTTTAGCCGAGGAACAAGACCAAATTGGACAAGTGACTGGCTTGGCGTGGACAGAAGTTGGCGGAGAATTGCTGACCATTGAAACCGCCGTTATTCCGGGCAAAGGCAAGCATTCAGCAACCGGTAAACTCGGCGAAGTGATGAAAGAATCCATTGAAGCCGCCATAACTGTCGTTAGAAGTCGTTCAGACGTTTTGGGCATCAGTAACAAGGTATTTCAGGAAAATGACATCCATGTGCATGTACCCGAAGGCGCGACCCCTAAAGATGGTCCTAGCGCGGGTATAGGCATGTGTACTGCCATTATTTCAGCATTAACCAAAATACCGGTACGCGCTAATGTCGCTATGACCGGTGAAATTACGCTGCGTGGCGAAGTGCTACCTATCGGTGGCTTAAAAGAGAAGCTGTTAGCAGCGCATCGTGGCGGTATCACTACGGTATTGATTCCAGCAGAAAATGCGAAAGACCTTGTTGAAATTCCAGACAATATCAAACAGAATTTGGAAATAATACCCGTGCATTGGATAGATGAAGTATTAGAAGTCGCTTTGCAATATATGCCTGTGCCTGTTGCAAAAAAAGACGTGGAAGAACAAAGTAAAAATGAAGCCGAACTGGTTAAAATAAAAAATCAGACACTCATGGCACATTAAAAAACGCTGGGTGATAACGTAAAACCGCAACAATCATGGTCTCTAGGGATTTTAAAGCTTGACACTATGCAACTGCTATTGATATAAAAGCCAGCGTTTATTGTGTTGCCTGAGATTGTTCAGGCGCATCAACACACCGGGCTTGCAAACACCTACAAATACAAAAAATTGTTTCCTAAGGGGGAAAAATGAATAAATCGGAACTTATTGATGCAATAGCTGAATCTTCGGACTTAACAAAAGTGGATGCTGGAAAAGCGTTAGATGGTTTTTTAAGTGCAGTAACAAATGCTTTAAATAAAGGCGATTCTGTTGCGTTAGTTGGCTTTGGCACGTTCTCTGTTAAAGAAAGAGCAGAGCGTAAAGGTCGTAATCCACAGACTGGCGAAGAAATTACTATCAAAGCTGCAAAAATTCCTGCATTTAAAGCTGGTAAAAGTTTAAAAGATGCTGTAAACTAGTCTTTCTTTAGTCGGGTGCTTAGCTCAGCTGGGAGAGCATCGCCCTTACAAGGCGAGGGTCGGGGGTTCGAACCCCTCAGCACCCACCAGACTTTGGAGTGGTAGGGTCGCGGGTTCGAGCCCCGTCCACTCCGCCAAATCAAAAGCCCCGAGCCATCTGGTTCGGGGTTTTTTTTTGCTTAAAATCACACAAGTTTAGGAAATAGCCTTATGCTAACAAAAATTAGAGAAAAAGCGCATGGTCTTTTCGCGCAAGTGTTGTTGATTGGTATTTGTGTACTCTTCGGCTTATGGGGTATTAATAATTACACAGATAGTAGCAAAGAAGCCGCCGTTGCTTCAGTCGGTGATAAAGATTTTTATCAGCGAGATGTTAATAAAGCCTATGAGCAATATAGCCAACAATTTCAGGGAATGGGCATTGACGAACAAAGCTTAAAAGATCAAGCCTTAGAAAAATTAATTAGCGATGAAGTTTTATTACAATATGTGCATAAACAAGGTCTGGTTGCAACTGACGATGCCACGCGGGATTTTATTAAGACACTGCCCTACTTCCAAATCGATGGTAAGTTCAATGACGGGCAATATAAAGCCGTACTAAGTTCACAAAGAATGACATCTGCTGATTTTGTGAGCCGAATTAAGAACGCACTGATTATGGAACAGTTTCAGAACGGACTTATCAACAGCAGTTTTGCAACTAACTACGACGTTGAAAACTTTTTCAAAATTCAAAATCAACAGCGTGATGTTGACACGATGACGGTGACGATACCTTCATTAACCGAACAACCTTCAGATACGGAAATTTCCAGCTATTATCAACAACATCAAGCCCAATACCAAATACCCGAACAGCTTTCTATCGAATACGTCGAACTGTCATTGACTGATTTAGCCAAAAAAGTACCTGTCACTGACGAAAAACTAAAAGCTTTTTATGAAGATCAAAAAGACACCTATACCACGCCAGAGCGTCGTAAAATCAGTCATATTTTGTTCATAGTAAATGACAAAGTTGATGACAAAACTGCCTTAGAAAAAGCCCAAAAAGCAAAACAAGAATTAGCCACTAAAGACTTTTCTGTCTTAGCAAAAGAAGTGTCTGATGATAAATTAACCGCTAAAACAGGCGGTGATTTAGGGTTATTTAATGCAGGCGCATTGGAAAAACCGCTTGAAGATGCTGCGAAAACTTTAAAATTGGGTGAAGTCTCCAATCCTGTTAAATCAGCATTTGGTTACCATTTAATTAAAGTCACTGAACTGGTCGCGGGCGATATTAAGCCTTATGACAGTGTTAAGAATGAAGTCACCAACGCCTATCAAAAAGCCCAAGCAGAAAATAGCTTTTATGAGTCTGGTGAAGCCTTAACTGCACTGAGCTTTGAGCATCCAGATAGTTTACAAGTCGTTGCTGATACCTTAGGACTCACCATTAAAAAATCAAACTTGTTTACCAAAGACAAAGGCGATGGTATTGCCGCAGAAGATAAAATACGCAGTGCGGCGTTTGCTGAAGAAGTTTTACAAGGCAATAATAGCACCCCTATCGAATTAGGCTCTGATCGCTTAGTAGTATTAAGACAACTAGAACACAAAGAAGCCGCAGCGCGTGATTTGAAAGACGTTAAAGCAGAAATAGCGGCGGTATTATTGGCAGATAAAGCCAAGTTACAGACCATTACCCAAGCCAAAAAAATCGTCTCACGTTTGCAGGCGGGTGAATCTATGCAGGCTATCGCCGCTGAACAGAAGCTAGACATCAAAAAAGCCACGGGATTAACGCGTAACAAGCAAGAATTACCAGCACCGTTGGCAGATGCTATTTTTAAAGCGGCTAAACCTGTGGGCGACAAACCCAGCGTTTTTATGGTGCCATTAGCAACAGGTGAACAAGTCATTGTCAACTTAACAAAAGTAACCACTGGCGTTATGAGTGAAGATGACAAGAAAAAACTGGAGTTAGCAAAAAAGAACATTGCTCACGCATTTGGTCAAAGCGAATTTAACACGGTGGTCAATAGCTTACAGTCAACGGCTGATATAAAAATCACACCGAAGGCTCAGCAGGAGCAAGCGGCTCAATAACAACTATGTAGGGTGGGCAACGCTTTTTTGCCCACCGCTTTTATCTGCAAAGGATGATGCACACAATAAATCCGTGTGTATCACCTACTCTTCCAACACTTAAAGTCCATCCCTCTTGCTGCCACTTAGCCTGTACATACACATTCCTTGGTGTATTAAAAAATGTCCTTATTGCGACTTTAATTCTCACGCCATTAAAACCGATACCCCCGAAGCGCGTTATATTGATGCGTTACTGATTGATTTAGCCACTGATTTACAACGCTATTCCATTACCCGTCCCATCAGCAGTATTTTTATTGGCGGTGGTACACCCAGTTTATTTTCACCCGAATCGCTTAACCGTTTACTGCGCGGCGTGGAACAGCAAATTACCCTGCAAGAAAATTTAGAAATTACGCTTGAGGCTAATCCCGGTACGTTTGAAAGCCAAAAATTTGCTGAATTTCGTGCCTTGGGTATTAACCGCTTATCCATTGGTGTACAAACTTTTAACGATGCGTTACTAACAAAACTAGGGCGGGTGCATTCAGCACAAGAAGCCATAAAAGCCGCTGAAATCGCCCATCAAGCAGGCTTTGAAAATTTTAATTTAGATTTAATGTTCGGTTTACCCGATGCGAATTTTGATAGCTTAGATGATGTGAAAAAAGCGATTAGTTTACAGCCGACCCATATTTCTTTTTATCAACTCACCCTAGAACCTAACACCTATTTTCATAAATTCCCCCCAAAACTGCCCAACGATGAATTGATTTTTGCCATGCAGCAACGCTGTCAACACCAGTTAGCAACGCATGGCTATCAACAGTATGAAGTTTCAGCGTATAGCCAAGCCAACAGACAATGCCAGCATAATCTCAACTATTGGCGATTTGGTGACTATTTAGGTATAGGTGCAGGGGCGCACGGAAAAATAAGTCGTCACTCACCACAGTCGATTATTCGTAGTTTCAAAGCGAAAAGCCCAGAACAGTATCTAAGCAGTCCGCATGATAATGGCGGTAGCGAAGTGGTCGCCAGTAGCGAACTGCCGTTAGAATTTATCATGAATAATTTGCGTTTAAAACAAGGCTTTACGATGGAAAACTATCAAGCCAGCACGGGATTGGCGATTAACACGCTAGAACCAGCCTTATCGGATTGCTTAAAACAAGAACTTATCATTCGAGAAAATAATCATTATCGCTGTTCAGAAAAAGGCTGGGATTTTTTAGACAGTATTTTGGCAAAGTTTATCTAAACTCGCTGAAGTTCTTCATTGTGATATTGTAGATTCGAAGCTGTTTCTCATATCTTGCAATAACACGGCAAAAAATATTGTCATTCGAGAACGATAATCATCGATTACACTTATGAGTTGAATTTCATTGCAAAAATAATTACAGTGGCGCGAATAACTTATCAATAACATAAGCTCTGTGCGAGGAATGATGACTATGAAAGTAACAAAAATGCTTAAATCGGTGCTGTTTACGGCGGTAATGTTGGTAAATGGCGCGGCTTTCGCCTATAGCCCCGAGGAATTAGCA
>NQJH01000249.1 GCA_002256685.1 Methylococcaceae bacterium NSP1-2
GCATATTCCTGTTACGGTGGGCTTATTAAATCCAGACGGTTCTGCCGCAACCGACGAAGTGATTTTGCAACTCACCGAAGCTGAGCAGGTTTTCACGTTTACCGAATTAAAACAACAACCTGTGGTGTCGCTGTTAAGAGGTTTTTCTGCCCCTGTTAAGTTGGTGATGGAACGCAGTCTGGAAGAGTTGGCGTTTTTATTGAGTTATGACAGTGATGAATTTAATCGCTGGGAAGCAGGGCAGGAATTAGCAGGTAATATCATTTTAGGGCTGGTTGATGATTTACAAAATAATCGTCCTTTGCAAGTCAATCCGATTATTGTTACTGCTTTTCAACAAGTATTGGCGCACAGATGGAATGACTTATCGTATTTTTCTTTATTGCTCAGTCTGCCGTCAGAAACGTATTTAGCGGAACAAATGCGCGTAATTGATGTAATAGCGATTCATCAAGCGCGAGAATTGGTGGTGCGTACTTTAGCAGAACAGCTACAATCGGACTTTAAAGCCATTTATTCAGAAAATCACCGTGATGAATCGGGGCTATTTGATACAGGTGCGATTGGACGTAGACGGATTAAAAATATCTGTTTAGCTTATTTGAGTAAATTGGAACAGGCGGATATTCAACAGTGGGCAGCGAGTCAATTCAATACTGCGCACAATATGACCGATCAAATGGCTGCGTTATCGGTCATCGTCAATAGCTCACACCCTGAAAAATCGGCGTGTTTAGCGAGTTTTTATACGCAATGGCAAGAAGAAGCCTTAGTGGTCGATAAGTGGTTTGCGCTACAAGCGTCCAGTTCCGCGCCTGATACCTTTGCTACCGTGCAAGCGTTAATGCAGCATCCCGCGTTTGATTTGAAAAATCCTAATCGGGTTAGGTCAGTGATTGGCGCGTTTAGCCAAGCGAATCCGATACATTTTCATGCGGAAAACGGTGAAGGTTATGCGTTTCTTGCTGACCAAATTATTGCCCTTAATACGCTAAATCCACAAGTTGCTTCGCGGATGGTTGGCGCATTAACGTCGTGGCGACGCTTTGATTCAAAACGTCAAGCCCTGATAAAAGCGCAATTGGAACGCATCATTCATACCGAAGCGATTTCCAAAGATGTGTATGAAGTAGCAAGTAAAAGTCTCGCTTAGTTTTATCATTCTGTAGAGACGCGATACATCGCGTCTCTATCGCGGTTCAATTACAATTTATCACAGTCGGGTAGTCCTGCCGCCTTACATTCTTCTACTTCTTTAGCGTGTTTTTCTGCTTTAACACGTTGATATTCGGCTTGTTGTTTCTGTTGTTCGGCTTCTGCTATTGCTTTTTGTTGTTGGAATTCCGCTTGTTGGCGTTGCTGTTCGGCTTGAACCTGCATTGTTTGTTGTTGCTGTAGGGCTTCTGCTTGAGCGCGTTGTATTTGTTGCTGTCCCTCGGCTTGTAAGCGTTGCTGCTCCGCTTCGACCTGCATACGTTGTTGTTGCTGTTGAAACTCAGCTTGTAGGCGTTGTTGTTCAGCTTCGCCTATCGCTTTTTGTTGTTGGTATTCGCCTAGTAGTCGCTGTTTTTCAACTTCGGCTTGTAAGCGTTGCTGTTGCGCCTCAGCTTGAATACGATATTGTTGCTGTTGTGGTGTTTCTGTGGGGTTATTTCGCTTATTTCTATAAGTATCCTGTCTGTTGTCGTAGCCATATCCATAATTATCGCGTCTATAATCATCATCACGCGAATACCGAGGTTGTCCAGAGGCTTGAGAGTTATCCCAATTGCTATAGGGCTGTAAGTTATTGTAAGAAGAAGCAGGGGGATAATAACCTTGCCCCTGATAATACGGTCTCGTAGGCGGTGGTGAAACCTGACACGATATAAGAGTAGGTAGCGATAATGCAGTTGATAGCAACAGCAAGGCAAAACGAGAATGCGCGTTCATTAACAATAACCTTCAAGAAATTTAAGCCCGATAATGGCTTCATTGATTAGTAATTTTATAATAACAAAGCTAAATAAAAACTGAACAAATGACTAGCGAAATTTTCGAGACTATTATGAAATTTTGCTTAGCTAATCGTTGTTACTATTGCCCTTTGTTTTTAAGCAGTTGTAGTTGATATTCAGCCTGCATACGATATTTTTCCTGTTCATATTGTTGTTGAAGACGTAAAGCTTCTGCTCGTCTTTCAGTTTCTGCTTGAAGGTATTGTTGTTGAGCTTCCGCTTTAGCACGATATTGTTGTTGCGCTGGCGTTTCTTGTCTCTCGTGCTTTCTTTCATTCCTATCATAATTATTTGAATACCGATCATTATAGCGATCATTCCTATCGTAATTATTTGAATACCGATTATCCCTATCATAATTATCTGAATGTCGCTGCCGCTCATTATTGTCATAATTACGCGAATACCGATCTGAATTATTATCCCAACTCCATGCCATATTAGGTAACAATAACGCGCTTATTAACAATAATAATGTAATCCGAGACTGCGTGTTCATTAGCAATGTCCTTGAAAAAGTTTAAAAATAGGGGTAAGCCTTTTACGGGCTTCATTTATAAGTCATCTTATAATATCAAGACTGAATAGAGACTGAATAAGTATAAATCACTCAAACTTTCGAGGTCTTGAAGACAGCTATCGCTTATAGGATATTTTTAATACCCATTTTATAGCATTTAATACTCCATTTTTAGTGATTGCTCCTGCTATATTTCTAGGTGAAAATATAATAGGAGGAGTAGGTTTAAGGGAGTGACTGAGCAAATTCCGCTCTGAATTATTTAAAACCATTAATAAAACGCTTAAGTGTTTGTTCACTTTTTCGGGCTGGTTTATTTTTGGAAAATAGGGGAGGTTTGGAATGGCAATCAACGTTTGGATTCACTGGATTGGCGAGAATCAGAAACCAGAACATTGTAAAGTCGTCGATCTTTTGATTCAACAAAGCATCAAAGTACAGAGTCTTGATGCTTATTCTTGCTGCAATTCGGGGGTAATTTTTAGCAGTGAGGTGACTCCTGAAGTCTGTAATCAGTTACGCGAACTCAGTCGTAATGGTCATAATAGCGTGTTAGTGTGTTGTTGCAAGCCTATTCTAGGTGATGCAATTTGGCAATTGATGGAAGCAGGTGCGTCTGATGTGTTGGTGTTTACAGAATACAGCGTGATAGCCCATGAAATTGCCGCGCGTTTGCAACGCTGGGAAATAGTGGATCGAATGGTAAATTCACCCACGGTGCAGAATAGCCTAGTGGGGCAAAGCCAAGCGTTAAAAACGATTCTTCGTCAAGTGGTGGAAGTGGCTTATTTCACCGATGCCTCGGTGTTAATACTGGGTGAAAGCGGCACGGGTAAAGAGCTGGTGGCAAATCTCATTCACGCATTGGATACCCGTTCCAACAAGGGCGAGCTAGTGATTTTAGATTGCAGTACCATTACACCAGAGCTGTCGGGTAGCGAGTTTTACGGTCATGAGCGTGGTGCTTTCACGGGGGCAGTAACTGACCGTGAGGGGGCTTTTGCTTTAGCCGATCATGGCACTCTGTTTCTCGACGAGGTGGGTGAACTACC
>NQJH01000042.1 GCA_002256685.1 Methylococcaceae bacterium NSP1-2
AGCGCTGATAACATGATACGGTTGTAATTGCGGTAAGGTTCTGCACCGAATACTGTGATGTCGTATTGGTCGGGTGCTGCACTGAGCAGTTCTTCAACGGTACGCATACCCGCCATGCCATTGCCGATGACGACTAATTTTTGTTTGGGAGTTTTAGGATTCATGATGTTCTTGGTGTCTGTCTAGGTTGGCGTACCTGATGAGACCTTTCAGGTTTTTAAAACCTGAAAGGTCTAGGCTTTATGTAAATTTAGTTCCATTACAACAAGGCTTTAATTTCTGGAATACAAGAACCACAATTCGTTCCTGCCTTTAAGCACTGCCCGACTTGTTGATGGGTTTTTAAGCCCTTGTCTTTAATCGCCGCTTTAATGGTTTTTTCTCCGACATTAAAACAAGCACAAATAATTGCACCCACATCTGCACCCCCTAAAGGCGGTTTGCCTGTCAGTAACAGATGATGATCAGGAGCAATAAAAATCACAGTTTCGAGTTGATTGTCTACTAACCGTGCCGCGCGGTATGACCCTTTAGCGGCATCTTGGTATTCTTGCCATTGTGGATTTTCAGCGGTGCTACTGCATAACTGTTTTCTGGCATAATCGCGCCAATCGTCGGGTAAGGTATCACCTGCTAATTCGTAACGATAAAACCCAGCGGCTTTGCTTTTTACCCAATAGTCCACCTCGGTGATTTTTAATTCGCGTCGCGACAGAATAAAACCCTGCCAGACAGGTGTATAAGGGCGAACCCGCACAGGAGTATGTTTACTTTCGGGCTGTTGAGAAAGCGGATCAACGATGGGATTAACTAACGCACCCATACGTCCAAAACTGGCATATTGATCTGTCCAGTGCATCGGCACAAACACATTGCCTTGCAGTTGGCTATCGGTAATTTGTACGCGTGCTAACATCGCACCCCAGCGACTTTCTAGCCTCGCTAAACTATGGGCTAATAAACCCTGTTGTTCAGCATCAATAGGGTGAATTTCGACAAAAGGTTCAGGTTTGTGTTGATTTAATTTAGCGGCTAAGGCGGTGCGAGTCATGGTGTGCCATTGGTCACGCAAGCGTCCGGTGTTTAAAATCAACGGATACTGTTCATCGGGCGCATTAACGGGGGGACGTGGCGTGACTGCAATAAATTGGGCTTTACCAGACGGGGTAAAAAACTGCCCATCAGCAAATAATCGCGCTCTACCTTGTGGATAAGCGGCATTAACGGGCCATTGAATCGGCTGGAACTGCTCATAATCCGTCGCGCTAATATCGGCAAAGGCGGATATATCAAAATCCCGTTGCCCGTTATTTTCAAAGCCTGATAACGCGGCATGTTCACGGAAAATGTCTACTGGACTGTGATAATTAAAGGCGGCTTCAAAACCCATGCGCTGTGCGACTTGGGTAATAATCCACCAATCAGGTCGAGCATTACCTGCGGGTTTAAATAATGCCCGTTGCCTTGAAATGCACCGTTCAGAATTAGTCACTGTGCCGTCTTTTTCACTCCAACCTTGGGCAGGTAATAAGACATGGGCTAACGCGGTGGTGTCAGTGTTAGCGATACAATCCGATACTACAACAAATTCACAAGCTTGTAAGGCACGTTTAACTTTATCGGCATTGGGTAAACTGACCACAGGATTTGTTCCCATAATCCACACGGCTTTTATTTTGCCCTCCGCTATCGCATCAAATAATGCCACCGCCGGTAAACCCGCTTGTTTGGCAATATGGGGCGCGTTCCAAAACCGTGCGACTTTGTCTACTTCATCGGGGTAGGAAAAGTCGATATGCGCGGCGAGTTGATGAGCTAAACCACCGACTTCACGTCCACCCATAGCATTGGGTTGTCCTGTCAGTGAAAACGCGCCACTGCCAATTTTGCCAATTCTACCCGTGGCTAAATGGCAGTTAATAATGGCGTTAACTTTATCCGTGCCCGATGAAGATTGATTTATGCCTTGACTGTATAGGCTTAACACGTTGTCGGTGTTGGCAAACCAGTCATAAAATTGTTGCACGTCTTGAGTGGGTAATTGGCAATATTCGGCAATCTGCTCAATGGGATAATGCCATAATGTTTCGGTAAAGCCTTCGGTATGGGCTTGAATATACGCTAAATCCAGCGCATTATTTTCACTCAAGAAAGACAATAATCCATTAAATAGCCACGCATCACTGCCACTTTTTAGTGATAAATGTAAATCGGCAATATCACAACTGGCGGTACGGCGTGGATCAATCACCACGACTTTTAATAACGGATTGGCTTCTTTAGCGGCACGAATACGCTGAAAACTAACGGGATGACACCAAGCCGTATTTGAGCCGATAAGAATAATCAGCTCGGCGTGTTCATAATCTTCATAACAATTCGGCACGGTATCGGAACCAAACGCGCGTTTATGCCCAGCCACTGAGGAAGACATACACAAACGGCTATTGGTATCCATATTGCCGCTACCGATAAAGCCTTTCATCAGTTTATTGGCAACATAATAATCTTCGGTCAATAATTGACCTGAGCCATAAAAAGCCACCGCATCCTGCCCATATTTGGCAATCACTTCGCTAAAGGTATTCGCTACTAAGTCGAGGGCTTCCATCCAACTGGTTTCACGTCCATAAACTCTCGGTTGTAATAGTCGGTTAGTCAGTTCAATGGTCTCGCCTAAGGCTGAACCTTTAGAACAAAGTCGTCCAAAATTGGCAGGATGGGTGGAGTCACCACTGATAGTAAGTCGATGCTGGTCTGCATCGACTTTTGCACTAATGCCGCAACCTACGCCGCAATAGGGACAGGTGGTTTGGATGGTTTTAGTCATTTGTTTTACAGTCAAAAATAGGAGTTCAATAGCTTTAGCTATTGCTGTTTAAATAAAACAGCTAAAGCTGTTTTACTCCAGTTTTGGTACAGTCATCACGCCTTCTGCCACCAGCACCGCCGCGCCACCGACACGAATAGTGAGTTCGTCTTCGCCTTTGTGATCCATTTCTAAATTCAATACACTGCGGCGGTTATACGCATCGCCTCTATCAACGCTAAAGGTATAAGTCCCTTTTTGCATAAAATCAAATGAACACAAATACGAGGCGAACGCGGGCATGGCATTACCGACGGGCGGGTCTTCATACAGACCAATTCGCGAACCTAGCAATCGAACATTAAAATCTGCATCGGCAAACGGGGTTTTAGGCGAAAATAATAAAATTTCTTGCGCGGCGGTTTGTGGTGCGCTGGAGTCACTCCATGCCGCCGCATTAAATTTGGCGGCTCTGACGCTTTCGTATTGCCACACAGGGACAATCAAATACGGCAGCCCACAAGACACTAAGCGTGGCGCGTATTTTTTGTGATCCAGTGCAGACACAGGAATCGATAGAAAACTGGCTAATTCTTCATCGCTAGGTGAAAAACGATCAATCGTCGCCTTAACTTTGCGAGTGAACTGAACAAAAGTCGGTTTACCGTATTCGGCTGAAATATTGACGCTCACTTCGCCGGTATTTTGTTGAAAAATCAGCGGGGTAATCGCTAGGGTCAAGTTAAGTTCACCACATACACCGAGTACAAACGCCGTAGCAATAATCGGATGCCCCGCAAAATCCAGTTCGGTTAGCGGTGTAAAAATGCGCATTCCCCACTGCGCGGTTGGTGAATCTGAATGAAATACAAACACGGTTTCCGATAAGTTCAGTTCTCTCGCGATCAACTGCATTTGGGTTTTGTGTAAGCCTTTGGCATTGGGGAAAACCGCAATTTGCGCACCACTGAATATTTCAGTGGTAAACACATCGGCAATATAATAGTTGTACTTCATGGCGTTATTCCGTCCCCTGTTTAATAAGTTGACGCAAAGGCGCAACTAGGCGAGTATCCACTTGCACTCTATCCTCATCAATGCGACACGCATACACAGGCACAGCCACCGTTTCATTCTCTAAACACCGTCCTGTTTCTAGGTTGAAATGTTGTTTGTATAACGGTGAGGAAACTATCAACTGACCGTTAATATCACCGACAATGCCGCGTGATAACACATTGGCTTTGCCGATGGGATCATAATTATTAATGGCATACACAGGGTTGGAAAACAAACTTAGGTTTGTACTCCTAATGTCTGGAATATAAAAAATAGCCACTTGTAAACCATTCACCAATGCACAAACGCCCGAATTTTCTGCTAAATCAGCAACACTACATACATTTTGCCATTGCATCACGCCACCTCTACTAGATTAAAATGTTTACGTTCTTCATCACGCGCTGGACGAATTTGCCCGCGCTCTTCGACAAATATGACATTGTCATCAGTCGCATCGCTATTAATGAAATAGCGAAAATGTTTCAGTTTTTCTTCATTTTCAATCGTGGTTTTCCATTCGCATTGATAAGTGTCTATGACTGTCTGCATTTGCTGTTCTAATTCTTCACCCAAACTCAGCTTATCATCAATAATGACGGACTTGAGATAATCTAAACCGCCTTCCATATTTTCCATCCAGACCGAGGTACGTTGCAGCCGGTCGGCAGTCCGCACATAAAAACTTAAAAAGCGGTCGATGGTTTTTATTAAGGTGGCTTTATCCAAACCGGTCGCAAATAAATCGGCGTGGCGGGGTTTCATGCCGCCGTTACCGCAAACGTATAAATTCCAGCCGTTTTCCGTGGCAATAACACCGACATCTTTACTTTGCGCTTCGGCACATTCTCTAGTGCAACCTGATACTGCGAATTTGATTTTATGCGGTGAACGCAAACCTTTATAACGGTTTTCTAATTCAATTGCTAAACTGACGCTATCATCAACCCCATAACGACACCAACTGCTACCGACACACGATTTCACGGTGCGTAACGATTTACCATAGGCATGACCTGATTCAAAACCTGCATCAATCAACTCTTTCCAAATCAGCGGTAATTGTTCCAATCTTGCACCAAATAAATCCACCCGCTGACCGCCCGTGATTTTGGTGTAAAGCTGATATTTTTTACCGACTTGACCTAAGGCAATCAACATATCAGGGCTGATTTCCCCACCGGTAATGCGCGGCACGACTGAATAAGTGCCATCTTTTTGCATATTCGCTAAAAATTTATCGTTAGTGTCTTGTAGTGCCGCGTGGTCTGTTTCCAGAATATGTTCATTCCACTGCGAAGCTAAAATACTTGCGACGGTGGGTTTGCATATCTCACAGCCTAAGCCTTTGCCATGTTCAGTTAATAATTCAGTAAAGGTTTTAATTTGCTTAACGCGGATTAAATTAACTAAATCTTGGCGAGTATAAGCAAAGTGTTCGCATAAATCGGTGTTGACGGCGTAGCCTTGTTTAGCCAGTTCTGAATTTAAGACTGATTTAACTAAGGTCGCACAACCACCACAACCCGTTGCCGCTTGGGTTTGTTGTTTCAAATCGTCCACGGTGGTGCAACCGGCTTCTATCGCGCTACAAATACTGCCTTTGGTGACGTTATAACAGGAACATACAGTTGCCGACGCAGGTAACGCATCGACACCTAAACCTACTGATTCATCGGAGCGGGACGGTAAAATCAGCGCGTCTGGATTTTCGGGTAATTCAATGCCGTTTAAACAATATTGTAATAAGGTGCTGTAACCCGCAGCATCACCCACTAACACCGCGCCTAATAAATATTTTTTATCCTCACTAACGACTAAGCGTTTATACACTTCACTCGCCCCATTTTGGTAACTGTAAACCATCGCGCCCTGCGTTTTAGCATGAGCATCACCAATACTTGCCACATCCACGCCCATGAGTTTGAGCTTGGTACTCATGTCCGCGCCGGTAAAACTGCTGTCGATATTGCCCGCTAAATTATTCACCACGGTTCTTGCCATTGCATAACCAGGGGCGACTAGCCCGTAAATCATGCCATTCCACAACGCACATTCACCGATTGCGTAAATATCAGGGTCTGAGGTTTTGCAGTCATTATTAATAACAATACCGCCACGTTGACCAACGTCCAAACCACAGGCACGAGCAATATCATCACGCGGACGAATGCCCGCTGAAAACAGCACGATGTCAGTTTCTAATTCTTCACCATCGGCAAAACACATTTTATTAACGCATTGCTCACCGTCAGTAATTAGGCTGGTATTTTTGCTGGTATGAACCACCACACCCAAGGCTTCAATTTTGCGCCGTAACATTGCGCCGCCAGCATCATCAAGCTGCACCGCCATCAGGCGTGGCGCAAATTCCACGACATGGGTTTGTAAACCTAAGTCTTTCAAGGCTTTTGCCGCTTCCAATCCCAATAAACCGCCGCCCACTACCGTACCAACTTTGCCGGTTTTTGCCGCTTCTGTCATTGCTTCGAGGTCTTCAATGGTGCGATACACTAAACATTGTGGTCTGTCATGCCCCGGTACAGGCGGCACAAATGGATATGAACCCGTCGCTAATACCAGCTTGTCATAATGAACTTGTATGCCTTTCTCTGAAGTAACAATCTTTTGCTCACGGTCGATACTGACGGCTTTATCGCCTATATGAATGGTAATGTCATTTTGCTCAAAAAAACCGTCTTCAACTAATGACAATTCTTTCGCACTCGTCCCTGAAAAAAAGGCGGATAAATGCACGCGATCATAAGCGGCGCGTGGCTCTTCGCAGAAAGTCACTATGTTGTATTGTTCTTTAATAGGATTTTTGACCAGCGTCGCTAAAAAATGCTGTCCGACCATACCATTACCGATGACCAGTAATGTTTGTTTTTCGCTCATGACTTACCTCGACTTCGTTAGTAGCTTTTTCAATTCACAAAGCAAAGCCTGTGCCATAAATTATAAAGTGAGCGTTTGCTGATTTTTCCTAGCAGTTAGTAGCGTAGTTGCGCATACAACGCACCAAAGTAGGCTGTCGCGATGAAAAAAGTGCATTAGAAAGCGCGAGATGGTGCAGTGCCATGTTGTGGTGCGAATTCGCTAACGCGCTCTTACGGGTCATTCGCATTGTGCGAATAAATCCGCATCTACAGTGAGGTTAAGCGGTTAATTGTTTAACATTTTTTAACGACGCAGGCTGCCAATGCGCCACTGCCCAGTTGATTAATTCAGCAACAGGGGCGGGTTGTAGCTCAAGCGGTGGGTTTTGTTTTAATAACTGTAACAACGTAAAAATCACGCTAGACGGCGTTGTTAAATTAACGGCGGTTGCTTGGGTTTGTTTGCTGAGTTTATAACCGTGTGCATCGACAATAATAGGAACGTGCAGATAATCAGGTGTGGGTAAGCCTAACAGTTGTTGTAAATAAATTTGCTTGGGCGTTTCGGTTAATAAATCAAAACCGCGCACCACTTGATTAACGCCTTGCTGGTAGTCATCAATGACCACGGCAAATTGATAGGCAATAATGCCATCTTTGCGTTTTAAAATAAAATCGCCATCTTGTTCGGCGACATTATGCGAGATCAAGCCTTGTAGACCATCTTCAAAGCTAATAAGTCGCGAGTCGGTTTTAAGGCGTAGCGCGTAGGGAGACTCAGGCAAGATTGATTTATGGCGACACAAACCGCTATAAATAGGGGAGCTTAGATTTTTTCGACTACAGGTACACGGATAAAGCTGGTGGTTTTTAATTAACTCGTTGAGCCTGTCGTTATACACATCGAGAGTTTGATGTTGATAAACAACGCTATCATCCCAATGCAGACCAAAGGTTTCCAGTGTTGTTAAAATGCTAGCGTCAGCACCTTTTATATTGCGGGGGGTGTCAAGGTCATCAATGCGTAGTAGCCATTTGCCTTGTTGTGAACGGGCGTGAAGAAAACTAGCCAACGCGGTGTAGATTGAGCCAAGATGTAAAGGACCGGTCGGAGAAGGCGCGAACCGGCCTATAACAGTTGTTGAGTCTAAACGAGGCAAGTTTAACTCATTTGTTTTTCTCGAATTTCGTCCAATGTTTTGCAATCGATACATAAGGTCGCGGTGGGTCTTGCTTCTAAGCGGCGTATACCTATATCAATACCGCATGATTCACAAAAACCATAATCACCTGATTCAATTGTTTTAAGCGATTCATCAATTTTTTTGATGAGGCGACGTTCACGATCACGGGTTCTTAATTCTAAGCTGAACTCTGACTCTTGGGTTGCGCGATCATTAGGATCGGGGAAATTAGCGGCATCATCTTGCATGTGGTGGACTGTACGGTCTACTTCGTGCATTAATTCAGCTTTCCAATTATTTAGAATATTCTCAAAATGTTTGAGTTGTCTTTCATTCATATATTCTTCGCCTTCTATTTCTTCATAAGGCGTAAAACTGAAAGGTGACGCATTTGGTTTAGCACTATCGGTCATCCATTAACTCCAAAGGACAAGGTAAAAAACTGCGCCTTTTTAGCAGAATAGTCACGCGTTAGCAAGGATTATTGGTATCATTCAGTTTTTTGACCAGTGAGTTGAGTGATGGATAAACGATTAGCAAAGCGAACTTTGAACATATCTTCGTTTCATGTCATGGATTTACTACGCCGTGCCAAACAATTGGAAGCACAAGGCAGAGACGTTATTCACATGGAAATTGGTGAGCCAGACTTTGACGCGCCGCAAGCTATTATCAATGCAGGGGTTAAACAATTACTCACCGGCAAGATTAAATACAGTGCCGCCGCTGGCTTGCCAGAGTTGCGCGAAAAAATAGCTGAATTTTATTTACAACGCTATGGCGTAACGGTTGCAACACGGCGTATTTTTGTCACTCCCGGTGCTTCTGGCGCGTTTCTATTGGCATTTGGGGTGAGTTTAAATCCAAACGACGAGTTATTAATGACCGACCCTTGTTATCCGTGTAATAGCAATTTTGCCACTTTGTTTGATGCAAAAACCAAAACCATCGCAGTCACTGCCGACACTAATTACCAACTCACCGCCGAACACATACAGCAACACTGGACAGCATCCACTAAAGGCGTGTTAATCGCGTCACCCTCTAATCCCACGGGTACGCTGATTGCTGCTGAGGATTTAAAACACGGCATTGAAGCGGTTCATGAGTTGGGCGGGTGTTTTTATTCGGATGAAATTTATCATGGTTTGGTGTATGACCAACACGCCACCTCCGCGCTGGAATTTAGTGATGATGTGTTTGTCATCAACAGTTTTTCTAAATATTTTGCGATGACCGGCTGGCGTATCGGTTGGCTAATTGTGCCAGAGAGTTTTATTGAAGCGACTGAAAAACTGGCACAAAATATTTTTATTGCGACTTCAACCGATGCGCAATATGCCGCACTCGCTGCCTTTGATACTGAAACCCTAGCAGAACTAGAACGCAGACGTGCAGAATTTGCGTTACGGCGTGATTTTCTTTATGAAAATCTACTCCGGCTTGGTTTTGAAATTCCTGTGAAACCCGAAGGCGCATTTTATATTTATGCCCACTGCGGCAACATTACCGATGACAGTTATCAGTTCGCCTTAGACTTATTGGAAGCGGAAGGGGTCGCAGTGACTCCCGGCAAAGATTTTGGTACTCATGATGCACATCACGCGCTACGCTTTGCTTATACCACTTCCATAGAGCGTATGGCGGAGGCTATGCAACGCTTGGAACGGTT
>NQJH01000043.1:0-9156 GCA_002256685.1 Methylococcaceae bacterium NSP1-2
GAAATAGCCGAAGTGTTAGGGCATAAAACACTGGCTATGGTGAAGCGTTACGCCCATTTATCGGATGGTCATGTCAGTAGCGTGGTGGCGAGTATGAATGAGAAGCTATTTGGGGGGATGTAAATCACAGGAGTTCAATAGCTAAAGCTATTGGACTCCTGTTGTTGCTTAACTTAAGACGCTCTCGCATGGGAACGATGCGACGATGCAAATGAATTTTGTACGGTCTTTTTACCGCTCAAGCCACGCGCCTTGTGTTTTGCCATGACCTGTTGACGCGTCGTATTGTAATTCTATTTCTTTGTATTCATCTAAGGTTTGATAGCCAATGTCGTTAGCGGCAGATTCCAGTGTTTTGCAACTGGACATTTCGGGTAAGGTAAGTATTTTACTGTCAATGGTATCAGCGGCTTGTTTGCCAATGTCGTAATGACCTAGTTCATGGGTGCGAAGTGCAGATAAATAGTCATCAAACTGATTTTGTTGTGTAGAAGTGTCTCCGACTAACTGAGGTAGATTAATACTGGCTGTCAACTGAGTAGTGACTGAGGTGATTTTGCAGCGACCGTCTGGATTTTCAAACCAGCGAAAATTCCACTTGATATACCATTTAGTATAAGCGTGAAAAACATGCCCATTTTGTCGAATCGGTGTAGCGGTATTCAATATTTTCAGTAGTGAATGCGATGGTTCGGCATTGGCTGTGTAATAGATGTAAGTGACGCTTTCGCTTACTGCCGCGCCTGAAGTTTGTGTTATTATCAAAAAGCAAAGTAGAAATAGTTTACGCATATCAAACTCTTTAAAACCAGCAGGGATGAACGAACTATAACAGATAAGTTTCAGTCCTAAGTTGAGTTAAAATGTTAGGGTTATAGTACTATGGCACATTCACCACTCAACCCAATAGACTTTCAATATGACTCGTAAAGTGCTTATCATCGGTGCAGGACCTTCTGGCAGTATTGCAGGGGCGTTATTGCAAAATAAAGGTTATGCCGTAACTATTTTGGAACGTTTGCAGTTTCCGCGTTTTAGTATTGGCGAAAGTTTATTGCCGCAGTGCATGGAGTTTATTCAAGAAGCGGGCATGATGGAGGCGGTGCTGGAAGCGGGGTTTCAATTTAAAGACGGTGCGGATTTTGTTTATCAAGACCGTAGCACTGAATTTTTATTTGAGAAAAAATTTACCGCTGGCATTGGTACAACTTTTCAAGTGCAACGCGCGCGGTTTGATAAACTGCTAGCGGATGAAGCGGTGCGCATGGGCGTGGATATACAGTGGTTAATGGAAGTGATTGCGGCAGATTTTTCAGGCAATAAACCTAGGCTGACAGTACGCAATCAACACGGTGAAATCAGTGATTATGAAGCGGATTTTGTGCTGGATGCTAGCGGCTTTGGGCGTATTTTGCCGCGTTTGTTAGATTTGGAATCGCCTTCTGGTTTTCCAGTCAGACAGGCGATGTTTGGGCATATTGAAGACCGTATTAATCCACGCCATTTTGACCGCAACAAAATTAGAATTACTGTGCATCCTCATCATCGAGATGTTTGGTTTTGGTTGATTCCGTTTAGTAACGGGCGTAGCAGTATCGGCGTAGTCGCAAAACCTGAGTTTTATGCGGCTTACGATAATGATTACAACAATGCTTTGCAGGACATTATTCATGAAGACCCTAGCCTAAGCGAATTATTAAAAAATGCGGTGTTTGATGAAAAAATCAATACCATTGTTGGCTATTCTGCCAATGTGAAAAGTTTGTATGGTCAAGGTTACGCGCTGTTAGGTAATGCGGGGGAATTTTTAGATCCTGTGTTTTCTTCGGGTGTCACCATTGCCATGAAGTCCGCTAGTTTGGCAGCGGCGGTACTGAATAAACAATTTAAAAATGAAGCGGTGGATTGGCAACAAGACTATGCAGATGTGTTACAACGCGGCGTGAATACCTTTCGAGTGTATGTGGATGCGTGGTATGACGGTCGTTTTCAGGATGTTATTTTTCATGACAAACAACAACCAGAAATTAAAGCCATGATTAGTTCGATACTGGCAGGTTATGCGTGGGATGAAAATAATCCCTATGTTAAAAATGCCCGTTCTCGATTTAATACGCTGGTTGAATTATGCCGCAACAGCGATTAAGTGCAGTTTTGTTGTGTGTGCTATTGAATAGTTGTGCGGTACTCACCACCGAGCCGCCCAAGTCGAATGATATTGTTATGCCACTTGCGCCACCGATTGCTCCCGCTAGACGAGTGGTGCAGCAAATTACCGCACACTGGGCGAATAAACAAGCCACAATGTTATGTGTGTTAGAACTTGATAAACAGCATATTGCGATGGCTGGTTTAAGTAATGAGGGTTTGAGTTTATTTAATCTCAGCTACAACGGCAAAAAATTAACAGTCGATAAAAACCCATTATTACCCGACAGTGTCGCGCCAGAATATATCATTGCTGATTTACAGTTAGTTTATTGGTCGGTTGCTGAGTTACAAAAAAGTTTGCCTAGTCCTTGGCGATTGGTCGCAACAAAGTCACAACGCGATTTATATTATCAAGATCAAAAAATAATCACTGTTCACTACATTGAACCCAACGCAACGTGGGCTAAAGCCGTTGAACTCACCAACTACCGCTATCACTATCAGCTAAACATAAAAACTATCAGCTATGAAGCACTACCTGAATGATGTAGGGCTATTGTGTGCGCTGGGCAATAATAAAGCAGAGATTTTACCGCGCTTGTTAGCCGGTGATCGCTCTGGTTTGGTGAGCAGTCATGCGTTTAGTGCAGAATCGGTTATCGTCGGACAAATCAACGCGCCATTGCCAGACATACCCGCACGCTATGCTTTTTATCAATGCCGCAATAATCAACTCCTGCTAGCGGCATTAAGTCAGATTCGCCCGACAGTTGAAAACATACTCACTAAGTTTGGTAAAGATCGTGTCGGTGTGGTGCTAGGCACTAGCACGTCTGGCGTGAGAAACACTGAATTAGCTTTAGCCTATCAAGCTAAACACGGTGATTTACCTGCCAATTTTCATTATAAACAACAACAAATGGGCGCGGGTGCGGATTTTTTAGCCGCTTATTTAGGTATTACAGGCGTGACTTATACGATTTCCACCGCTTGCTCGTCTAGCGGCAAAGCCTTTGCGTCTGCGCGGCGTTTAATCAATCTGGGCGTGTGTGATGCCGTCATTGTCGGTGGTGCAGACAGTTTATGCAGTTTAACGATTCAAGGTTTTGCCGCGCTTGCCTCACTCAGTACGGGGCTTTGTAAACCGTTTGGTTTGCACCGTGATGGTATTAATATCGGCGAAGCGGCTAGCTTGTTTGTATTGAGTAAAGAACCTAGTCCTATTGCCTTACTTGGTATTGGTGCAAGCAGTGATGCCTACCATTTTTCTGCGCCCAATCCCGAAGGTACATTTGTCATCACCGCCATGCAAACCGCTTTAGACGATGCAGGAAAAACCCCAGCCGATATTGATTATCTCAATCTACACGGCACCGCAACGCTATTAAATGATGCAATGGAAAGCAAAGCCGTTCATCAATTATTCGGTGCGAAACTCGCCGCAAGTTCCAGCAAAGGCATGACTGGTCACACGTTAGGCGCGGCAGCCGCCTTAGAACTGGGTTTTTGTTGGTTATTGCTAGACCGTGACGATAAACAAGGCGTGTTAATTCCAAACTGTAACGATGACGTAATAGACCACAATTTACCCGCATTAAACCTAGTCGCAAAAGGTGGCTATTTAGGACGTAAAATTAAAGTCTGTCAAAGTAATTCCTTCGCCTTTGGCGGCAACAACCTTTCTCTTATTCTCGCTAAAATATGATCGATTTCAACCACATCGCCATTGCCGAACTGATACCACACAGCGGCAATATGATATTCCTTGACCGCATTATTGCCGCTGATGAAACCTCACTGACTGCTGAATTGGTAGTGCGTGGTGATGGCTTATTAGGTAATGATACAACTGTTCCCGCGTGGGCTGGCATTGAATACATGGCACAAACCGTCGCCGCCTACGCGGGACTTATCGCCAAACAACAAGGCGAAGCCATCAGGCTTGGTTTTTTATTAGGCACCCGCCGTTATCACAGTAACGTGGCAGAATTTAGCGTGGGTTCACTCTTAACCATCCGCGTGGAAAAAATCATGCAGAATACGACCTTAGGGGTTTTTGATTGTTGTATTCAAGGCGTGGGTGTGGACGTGCGGAGCTTGTTAAATGTTTATCAGCCGCCAACTGATGTTTAACTTGTCATCAATAGCTAAAACTATTGAACGCCCGCCATTACTCTATTTTCCAATTTTAAACAGTCCGCGTAATTTTGCGGTTTTTTTATTTACCAGCCGTATGGGTAAGGGAAATAACACTTTTACTTTTAAGCCGCCAAACTGGGATACGCCTAAAATTAAATCGGCATTATGAATGGAGGCAATGCGTTGTACCATTGAAAAACCTAAGCCTGTGCCTTGGGTTTTATTGGCGGTTTCCACACAACGGTGAAAGCGTTCCAACGATTTTTCATATTGATCGGGAGCAATACCCGGTCCCGAATCTTCAACACACAGTTCCAAATGTCTATCTTGTCCCGTGACGGTGATAATAACGTTGCCGTTGACGGGGGTGTATTTGATGGCGTTATCAATAATATTACGAATTAAAATAGACACTAACGGCGCATTAACCACGACAGGAACAGGATGTTCTTCGACGAATTCAATGGTAATCTGCTTTTTATGTGCATCGGGCTCTAAGTCGGTAATCACCTGTATCACTTCACGATTAATCATGGTGTTTTGCTTAGATAAAAATTCAGTATTGGATTCAATGCGCGAAAATGTCAGTAATTGCTGTACCAGATAAGTCATACGATTAACGGCTTGTTTAATCCGCAACAGAGCTTGTTTACGCACTTCATCATCGGTGGTTCTTAGCGCGACATGGGCTTGCGTCAATAAACCTGCTAACGGGGTTCTTAATTCGTGTGAAGCATCAGCAGTAAAACGGCGTTCATGTTCAAAAGCTTGTTCTAGTTGGGCGAACAACTTATTGATTTCATTGACTATTGGCACTATTTCTTTGGGTAGTTTTTTGAGCGGGAGTGGTTTTAGATAATTGGCTTCGCGAATGGCAAGACCTCTTTCCAAACGGTTAAGCGGTTTTAAAGCGAGACCAACAATAAACCAGATCATCAAGCCTAGAAACGGCAAACCGACTAAAAATTGAGCAACCAGTTGGTTAGATATTTCATCGGTCAACTCTGAGCGAATTTGTTCTTTTTGTCCGACATGAATCACATACTCGCCGGTTGAATCCGTGATACTGAACACATGCCAAAAATTACCATCAATATTGGTTTCACTAAAACCATGGGCGACTGCCGAAAATGCAAATTTAGGTGCGCTTTCTGAGCGTAGTAATAAACCGTCTCTCTTTGACCACAATTGAAATGCTATTTTTCGTTCGTATTTATGCCCTAAACTTTCTGCTTGTAACAGTTCATCAAATTCCTTCCATAACTGCGCATCGCTTTTATTACCATCAAAGCTATGCAATGAAAAGCTGGGTGTGCTTTCCGATTGTAACAATAAACCGCCAGAGTCCGCCCATAATTGAAAGGTACTTTTAGTTTTAAATTTATGATGTAAGGCATAAGTATGTAACATGCCATTCGCTTGTTCCTTGCTCCAATTACCTGACAAAGAGCCTTCGCGTACTAAATTATCAACAAAAGCGTGTAGCACTTTAGCGGATTGCGCTAATTCAGCATCAAATAAATTGGCGACTTCATCTCGCGTGACTTTATAGCTAAGATAAGCAGTTACACCCCAAATCAGCATGGATGCTGACAACAAACAAACTAACAGTAGGCTTTTGAGAGAATAATTCATGAATCAGCATCGCTATCAATAATATAACCCACGCCTCTGACGGTGCGGATGAGGGCAGGATCAAGTTTTTTGCGTAGATAATGAATATAGACTTCGACGGTATTACTTTCTACGTCTGAATCCCATGAATACAGGGTTTCTTCTAAACGGGCTTTGGAAACTACTTTACCGATATTGCCCATCAAAAAACTGAGTATTTCAAATTCTTTTTGTGACAATTCGATTTTTTCATCGTTATAAGTGACCAAGCGTGATGCAGGATCTAAGACTATGCCTTTATATTCGATATTAGGCGCACTCCTGCCTTCATTTCTTCGTGCGAGGGCGCGTAATCTGGCACACACTTCGTCCAATTCAAACGGCTTAATGACAAAATCATCCGCGCCACTGTCCAAGCCCATTACACGGTCTGGAATGGTATCTTTAGCGGTTAATACCATCACAGGGGTTTCATTTTTACGACTTCTTAATGCGCGTAAAATTTCCATACCATTCATATCTGGCAAATTCCAATCTAACACGATTAACTCATAGCTATTAGTTTTCAGAGCTTCATCGGCAAGCCTGCCATTGGTGAGCCAATCGACCGCATAACCTTCCATTTTTAAACCGGCTACTAAACCATCACCGAGTATTTCATCATCTTCCACCAGTAAAAGTCGCATTGTGTCCTCACTGTTAAAAATTAAGGGTTAAACCTCAAAGGTTTTCGTTATATTGCCAACAACGCCAATAACTCAGCAGTTTTTGCCTCCATTAATGCTTCATCACCACGCGCTTCGACATTTAATCTCACCAAGGGTTCGGTATTAGAGCAACGTAAATTAAACCGCCAATTCGTAAATTCCATACTTAAACCATCAGTAAAATCAGTATGCAAAGCGGCTGATTGGTAATGTTGCTGAACCAATTGAATAGCGGCTTCGGGATTCGCAATGGTGCGATTAATTTCGCCACTGGCAGGAAATAATCGTATCCTTTCATCCAGTAATTGCGATAATTTTTTACCACTGTTACTGATAAGTTCAATGACTAATAACCACGGAATCATGCCACTGTCGCAATAGGAAAAATCCCTAAAATAATGGTGCGCACTCATTTCACCGCCATACACCGCATTTTCTTTGCGCATTCGTTCTTTGATAAAGGCATGACCTGTTTTACTTTGTACCGCAATACCTGACAGACTTTCGACTATATCAATGGTATTCCATGTTAAACGCGGATCATGAATAATTTTTTCACCCGCATAGCGTTGTAAAAACGCCGCTGCTAGCAAACCAACAATATAATAACCTTCGATAAAACGCCCTGTTTCATCAAATAAAAAACACCGATCAAAATCGCCATCCCACGCAATGCCTAAATCTGCACCGTGGTGTTGAATAGCAGCAATGGTACTGGCGCGGTTTTCTGGCAATAACGGATTAGGAATACCGTTGGGAAAATATCCATTTGGCTCATGGTGGAGCTTGATGAAGGTGATTTTATCTTTTAGTACCGTTTCCAGATTATCAATGACATGACCTGCCATGCCATTACCGGCATTGACTACAATTTTCAGCGGTGTTAAAGCCGCGACATTGATATAACTTAATAGATGTTGCGTATAAGCGTCATCAATTGAAATCGAGGTAACGATGCCCCGTTGAGCATTAGGGGCGGCAAACTCATTCAATTCTGCCAATCGCTTAATGTCGTTTAAACCGGTATCGCCACTAATGGGCTGGCTGTGTTCACGCACCAACTTCATACCATTATAATCTTTAGGATTATGACTCGCCGTCACCATGATACCGCCATCCATTGCCTTACCCTCATTCAAATAAGCAAAGGTCGCGTAATACACTTCTTCCGTGCCACATAAACCCACGTCATAGACATTAACGCCTGCATCCAATAAACCATTAATCAGCGCATTCGCTATGTCATCACTGGATAGCCGCATATCACGCCCGATAATCACGCGCTTAGGCTGGAGGTATTGAGCAAAGGCTCGTCCAATACGATAAGCAATATCAGTATTGAGTTCATCGGGAAGTCGTCCGCGTATATCGTAAGCTTTAAAACAAGTTAATAATGGGGTCATAAGAGGTAATTTAACAAGGTGGTGAGCTAGCCAATAGGCTAAAATATCATTTTAAGAACGTTTTTTTATAATATGGCTAATTTTAATACTCACTTAACGGTTGCTATAGGAGCTAGCGCAGGGGCGGCTCTCGTTGCTGTGAATTTCCACGTTATCACTGTCACCGATGCGCCTTGGATGGTTGCCTTTGGCGCAATCGGTGGCATGTTACCCGATATTGATTCGGGGAACTCAACGCCCATTAAACTATTTTTTACGACCTTAGCAATCATCACTTTGCTAACCGTCATTCAAGTGTTTAAAAATAATTATCCCGCTTATATTTTACTACTGATGGCGGCAGCGGCTTATTTAATAATCCGCTACGGCGCGTTGAATTTGTTTAACCGTTTTACCAGTCATCGTGGTATTTTTCATTCAGTATTAACGGCAGTGTTTTTTTGCTTATTAATGGTCTGCATTGCTTGTTATTTACTGCGCTGGGATATTTTACATTCGTGGTTAAGTGGTTTATTTATTGGTTTTGGCTTTATTATTCACCTGTTATTGGATGAAATATACAGCGTTGATTTGTCCAATAAACGCATGAAAAAATCCTTCGGTACGGCATTAAAATTGTACAGTTACAAAAATATGACCACGACGGCATTAATGGCAGCTTGTACACTGGCACTTGCTTGGATAACACCACAGCCCCAGCCGTTAATAAAATCATGGCAAGCACAGAATAGTCAATATTTATCAGCAGCAAAATCACCTGTTATTAAAACAGCTATTAAAAAACTAAGCCAAAAATAAGCCTAGCGGTTAAAATTACGTCCATTTTGTAATCGATTTTTAAATACTATTAACTCATGAACGAACAAATCGCACCAACTACCCCATTACACGCCGCTTGCAATTGGAGCTTATCTTCGCTAAATGAGCAAAGCTGGGTCAAAAAAATCAGTGACTCAGAAAGTAGTACCCATTACCCAATTAAATTATTGCGTTACTGGTTTATGTTTAATTTAATAAAAGAACAACAGCAACGACTAGGACGACCCTTGCGCGTCTGTGAAATTGGTGTTGATAGAGGGCAAATGCGCCGTTATGTGCAAGATGCTGGATTTACTGATATTGCCTGCTGGGAAGCGGTCGAT
>NQJH01000043.1:9168-11008 GCA_002256685.1 Methylococcaceae bacterium NSP1-2
GCTTGCTGGGAAGCGGTCGATTATAAATTACAACCTGAACTCAGCGAATCGGGTTACACCAAACAAATTCAAGCCAATGTCGATTTACCTGAGTTCGGTTTGGCAGAAAAATACGATGTAATTATCGTCCTGCATTTACTCGAACATTTATTTGAACCTGAACAATTAGTGCTGAAACTCGCCCCTGCATTAGAATCAGGCGGTATTTTAATCGGCGGTTTTCCTGCTGTACCACAAATCATGCAAGCCTACCGTCAGAAAAAAATCCGTTTAACGGCTGCTAACTTTGGACACGTCAGCACTTTTTCACCGCAACGGGTACAAAGCATGGCACAAAGCTGTGGGCTAAACTTGGATTTTCTATCAGGCACTTACATGCTCCGCAAACGCAATTTTTTTCTGGAAAACCACAAAGGTTGGGTACGATTAAATTTATTGTGGGGCGCGTTCTTTCCTGCCCTCAGTGGCGAAATTTACTGGCAAATGCGTAAATAATAATCTTTATAACTGCATAAGTTCGACTGTATAAATAAACGACCGAGGTCTTGAAGACTGAGTAACTTATACCCGTTTTTGCATGAGCTTAGTATCAAAACCAGACTGATTCTAAAAATCAGTCTGGTTTTTTTGTATAAACCCGTCAAATATTACATTGTTATGACACTAGCCATGACGATAGCCTATTAAAAAGCTTATAATACATGGCTGTTTATAGCGGTAATGATTTCAACACGATAGGAAAATTTATGGATATTCATGAATATCAAGCAAAAGAAATTTTAAGCGGTTACGGTATAAAAATCGCGGAAGGCGGCTTAGCGTATAGCCCTGAAGATGCGGTACAACGCGCTAGAGAAATCGGCGGGCATGTCTGGGCAGTAAAAGCCCAGATTCATTCAGGGGCGCGTGGTAAAGCAGGTGGCATTAAAATCTGCAAAACCCATGATGAAGTAGAAGCCGCCGCTGATTATTTATTGGGTAGACGTTTAGTCACGCATCAAACAGGTCCAGCGGGTAAAGTCTGCGGTAGATTGTATGTTGAAGCAGGGACTGAAATCGCCAAAGAATTGTATTTTTGCCTGTTGGTTGACCGCAGTTCTGAGCGCATTGTCATGGTCGGTTCAGCGCAAGGCGGTATGGATATTGAAGAACTCGCGGTCACTAATCCTGAAGCGATAGTTAAAATTTATATCGAGCCCGCTGTTGGTTTGCAAGATTTTCAAGCACGGAAAATGGCGTTTAAATTAGGCTTGGATGCTGAAGTGATTAGCCACGCGGTTAAAACCATTAAAGGCTGTTACAAGGCGTTACGCGCGTTAGATGTCAGTATGTTGGAAATCAATCCACTGGTAGTCACTAAAAGTGGTGAATTAATCGCGTTAGATGCGAAAATGGGCTTTGATGATAACGCGTTATTCCGTCAACTAAAAATCTCCGAATTGCGCGACAAAACCCAAGAAGACCCCCGTGAAATGGCAGCAGCGGATCGTGGCTTAAGCTATGTCGGTTTAGACGGTGACATCGGCTGCATGATTAATGGTGCTGGTTTGGCTATGGCGACGATGGATATGATTAAACTGGCAGGCGGCGAACCTGCTAATTTCCTAGACGTAGGTGGTGGTGCATCGGCTGAACGTACTGAAAAAGCCTTTCGTTTAGTGTTAGCTGATAAAAATGTTAAAGCCATGCTGGTGAATATTTTTGCGGGTATTAATCGTTGTGATTGGATTGCCGAAGGCGTAGTACACGCCGTGCGCAAAATTGATATGAAAGTGCCGTTAATCGTTAGATTATCAGGCACGAACGTCGAAGAAGGACGCAGAATTATTGCCGAAAGCGG
>NQJH01000250.1 GCA_002256685.1 Methylococcaceae bacterium NSP1-2
TATGCGCAAATTACTTCACGCCATTTATGGTATGTTAAAAACGAATAAAACATTTGAAGGCACTCGGTTTTATTCCTTGCCCCTTCAAGATAATTCACACGTTATTGTGTGATTTTTGAAATATTGGGCTGGTGTTTTAAGAGAGTATCTACGCTACTGCCGATTGATTTTCAAAATCCAGTTCAGCATTCCATTGTAGATTTTTAATCCGGCTCCTGATTAATCATGTGCGTCGCCAGTTCTTGCAACGCATTTTTGAGATTGGTTTCTAGTCTTGGATCCATCGGTGTTTCCGCCACGGCTTTATTCATGCACAGCATCCACTGGTCGCGCTCCGATTCGCCAATTGCGAACGGCAAATGGCGGGCGCGTAGCATCGGATGACCGAATTCTTGAGCAAACAAATCGGGGCCGCCCAGCCAGCCAGACAGAAACTTGAATAGTTTGCTCTTGGCGGAAGCAAGATCGGGCTGGTGCATGGCGCGTATGCCTCGCGCTTCGGGCAGGGTGTCCATATAGAAGTAAAAACGATCGACCAAATGGCGGATGGCTTGTTCGCCGCCGATAACGTCGTAGGGTGTGATGTTTGTCATTATTGCGCTCTTTAAGTTTGATTGGCTGTTTATACTATAGTGGGTAGAATATTTTGCAACCATCATGTGGCGTAATACGCTATCGCTATTGCGCCCTACGGATTACGCCTGCTAATCCGCTTCAAATGTATAAATCGCATAGCCCTGTTGCAATGTTTTCATGAATGTTTTGAATATAAATAAAGGTACTTTAATCGAACCATATTCAATCGCTTTACCAAGAATAAATTGTTTTTAGTAGTTGATAATTAGATTCTAAAAATACCGCTGTTGGTTGTGGTGAAGTGAATTTAAAACTCGCCCCTAAATCACCCAATTTTTGATGCAGGGTAACACGGTATTTTTTATAAAATAAATCCGTTATCAAATCACAAACTAATTTATGTTTTGGAAATAAGTTATACGGTATTTGCAGTGTTTGTTTAATAACCTCTTCGGGGAAATAAATAAACACGCCTTCGAGAATAATCATTACAGGCTATTAGTAATATTTCCGCTTCGCGGTTTTTACATTTATTTAAAGAAAATACCGATGTGCTTTATCGCCGCTTTCGCGCAGAGAAACGTTTATTACTAGCGGTAGAACATTTAAATGATAGCGATAATATGACGTTTGCTGTGTTAGAGGCGGGATTTTCCGATGCCACTCATTTTAGTCACAGTTTTTGTGAGAATTTCGGGGTAAATCCTCGTTTTGTGTTTCGAGGAATTGATCGTTTTGAAGTTGAATAAAGCAGATTGTTTCGGTTGGAGTTATCTATGCGCATCCAACTTAAACAATCGTTTAAGCGTAAGTGTTGGGGTTAGACCCTCACCCCAACCTACGCAATTTAATGATTTATATTTTTTTCTTGATAAGTTCTTTACCATCAATAACCAGCTCAGAAATACCACCTAACTGACCGTTCAGGGTGCATGAGGCAGTTTTAAAGCCACCTGTTTTGACATTTTCTCCCGCCCATATCAGTGTGACGTAAGTTTCCTTATCTGTTTTGGTTTCAGTTGGAAAATAAACCTGTTCACCGGTTTTTTCAGTAACAATTTTAGTGCATTTATTGGTTGCCATTTGCTGGATTGCCACATAATTTCGCATCATAGCGGCTTCGGCATTGTCTCCTTTCCCTTTGGCTGCATCGTCTTTACTCATCCAAACCACAGCGAAACCGATGATAAATATGCCAATCACGGCATATATTAATTTTTGTGCTTCTGACATTTTTTCTGGGATTTCTTCTGACATTTTTTATCTCCTGTGTGATTATTCAGTCGTATTACGACCGTTGAATTCTAGGTGAATTATCGGTGTTCAGCAATGAAAGTTAAAATTCAATGCCTTGTTCTGCCTTAATACCTTGTTCGTAGGCATGTTTAATTTTTGTCATGTCAGTCACGGTGTCCGCAATAGCGATAATTTCAGGCGCAGCATTACGCCCTGTTAAAATCAAATGTTGCCACACCGGCTTATGCTCAGTAATAAAATCGGCGATTTCTTGACCTGAAATCCAGTTATAACCACAGCAATAATTAATTTCGTCCAGTAACACCACATCAAACTCACCCGACAGCATTTTTTGTTTGCTGAGTTCCCAAATTTCTCGACTGGTTTTAATGTCTTGCTCAGGATTTTTAGTATTCCAAGTAAAGCCGTCACCTAACGCGTGCCATTCAATATTATCGAAGTGTTCAGCGGCTTTTTGTTCGCCTGTTTGCCATTGCCCTTTGATGTATTGAATCACGCACACTTTCAAGCCCCAGCCTGCGGCGCGAAATACCATGCCGAAAGCACTTGATGATTTACCTTTACCTGTGCCTGTATTAACAACGACTAAGCCGCGTCGTCTGTCTCTGGATTTCATTGTTTATTCCTTTCGTTATATGATTAAGTAAGACTAAAAATCGTGGAGTAACACGCTTTAGCTATTTTACCGACCAATAGCTGAAGCTATTGGACTCCTGTTATTCATTGTAACCTTAAAAAAACCCTTATGACTGAAGCCACACTTTTATTTGACCAAGCCAAAACCGTTATTGCAGGCGGCGTAAATTCCCCAGTCCGCGCTTTTAATGGCGTAGGCGGCACACCCGTATTCATCGACCACGCCCACGGTGCTTACATTGTCGATAGTTTCGGCAAACGATATATTGACTACGTTGGCTCTTGGGGACCGATGATTTTAGGTCATGCCCATCCTGCTGTAATTACCGCTGTTAAAACTGCCGCTGAAAAAGGCTTAAGTTTTGGCGCACCCACTGAAATTGAAACCGCAATGGCAACGCGCGTTTGTGAACTCATGCCCTCAATTGATTTAGTGCGCATGGTCAGCTCAGGCACAGAAGCCACCATGAGTGCGATACGTTTAGCCAGAGGTTACACCCGCCGCGACAAAATCGTTAAATTTGAAGGCTGTTATCACGGGCATTCAGATTCTTTATTAGTTAAAGCAGGTTCAGGTACACTGACTTTAGGCGTACCCAGTTCTTTAGGCGTACCTGCCGCTGTTGCCGCTGATACCATCACGTTACCCTATAATGACAGCGATGCAGTGAAACAACTGTTCGCTGATATTGGTGAACAAATCGCCTGTATCATCGTTGAACCTGTCGCGGGAAATATGAACTGCGTCCCCCCTGTGGCGGGCTTTTTAGAAACCTTGCGTCAAGTTTGTGACGATTATCAAAGCGTACTCATTTTTGATGAAGTGATGACAGGTTTTAGAGTCGGCTTACAAGGCGCACAAGGCGTATATAACATTAAGCCAGATTTAACCACGCTAGGAAAAATCATCGGCGGCGGTATGCCCGTCGGTGCATTTGGCGGACGACGCGACATCATGGAATGTCTAGCGCCATTAGGCGGAGTCTATCAAGCGGGAACATTATCGGGTAATCCTGTGGCAATGGCAGCAGGATTAAAAACGCTGGAACTGATTGCCCAACCTGATT
>NQJH01000414.1 GCA_002256685.1 Methylococcaceae bacterium NSP1-2
AAAAATAAATCATCCGAACCGTCATCAGGGCGCACAAAACCGAAGCCATCGACATGACCGATAATACGCCCGACAATTAAATTTTTGTTATCGACTAGGCAATATTGTTGTCCGCGATTAAATAACACTTGTCCGTCGCGCTCCATTGCTCGTAAGCGGCGGCGTAGGGCTTCTAAGTGATCTTCGGATTCCAGATGAAACGCGCTAGCAATATCCTTGCGTGCCAGTGGTTTACCCGACTGTTCGATAAGCTGGAGTATTAACTCACGGCTAGGAATGGGGTTTTCATATTTTTCAGCTTCGCGCTGAGCATAAGGGTCTTTTGTTGAATTAAAATCAACGTTTTTTTTAGACTTTGGGGGCATGTAAATACACGATAAAAGTAATGACTGGATTAAGCTAATGCCTACTATGATACAGGCTTAAGGTAGTAGGCAAAACATTGTTTTGTTATAGGTATCTTATTTGTTTTTTGCTTTATTGACAAAAATAACCTGAATGCGTATAACTCGCCGCCCATTTTGCCAGCTCAGCAACCTCAAATCGAGGTGGTAAAACTGCAAACACGCTAGTTTTAATGCTTGTGGACAGCGCGTGCATTACTACCCACAAGCTAATTTAAAGCAGTGAATCAGCGTGAAGGCGGTGGTGGAACAAAACCATTATCCTGCGG
Organism: Methylococcaceae bacterium NSP1-2; assembly: GCA_002256685.1. GTDB lineage: Bacteria > Pseudomonadota > Gammaproteobacteria > Methylococcales > Methylomonadaceae > UBA4132. The sequence goes on from NQJH01000414.1 coordinate 674, forward strand.
CCACATCCGATTACCACTGTTGCCGCTGTCATGAGAACAGTTACGCAAAATTCCTTTGTTACACAAAGTCTCGCGCCATTCATACTTTAAAAATACTTTTTCTAACGGATTAGGGTTTGGTTCAAACGACACGGTGGTGCTAGGAGAATAAGTGGTTTCACCAAAGCCCGTACCAGCGGCAGGTGCAGGGGCGACTTTTGATTCTTGCCGAATTATCACCCCACGCGGCGGCGTAAGAATTCTGGGCTGCGGTAAAATAAAAGCGGTTAGTTTGATTAGTACCCGTGCGCCAGCCTTCATAATCCGCGCTATCGTGTGGATTCAAAATATACATACGCTCATTATTAGCTAGCCATGATTGCTGACCGCTGACGATATTACGACCATCAACGGCAATCACTAAACCGACGCGCTGATTACTGTTATTGACGACTCGCAAGCGGTAACGATCATTTTGTGTCGCTTGGAGGTAGGCGCGGTAATGTGAAGAATCGGTATTTAACGGAAATTCGGGTAATTTCCCCTGATTATCACTTTGTACACTCAGCGTTACAGGTAAATAAGGCGGCGCGGTTATATGCTCTCCGCCAATGACTGGATCACTCGCACATGCGGTCATACCTGCAAATGCTATAAGCATTGCAATAAATTGTTGCCGTTTCATTGTTCACCCCTTATATAGCTGAATTTTAAAAGACAGGGCTAGCACACAAATATGACCTAAACCCCTGAGGTTTTAAAAATCTCAGCGGTCTGAGTGCAACGGTCCCTTCTAAAAATAGAATTTTACTCCGTAGTAATAGCTTGTTGCTGATTTTTTAACGCAGCATCTAAAGTATGCCATGCCAGCGTGGCACATTTCACCCGTGCAGGGTATTCACGCACACCTGCTAACACCGCCAATTTACCCACCGCTTCCAGATTAATATGCGCGTCTTTGCCTGTGGTCATTTCATGAAAAGTTTTAAATAACGCCTCAGCTTCGGCTTCGGTTTTACCTTTCACAATCTCCGTCATCAACGACACCGAAGCGGTAGAAATAGCGCACCCCGAACCCTGAAAGCTCGCATCTTCAATGGTATCGCCATTCATTTTTAAAAATAATGTCAAACGGTCGCCGCATAAAGGATTAAAACCCTCCACTTTACGGTCAGCATTATCCATCACCCGAAAATTGCGCGGGTTACGGTTGTGGTCAAAAATCACCTCTTGATAGAGGTCGCGTAAGTCTTCAAACATGAATTATCTCTGTAAAAATAAAATTATTGCAATTGCAGAGACATTGCACTGCAACGTCTCTACGGGATGAATGGTCTTAGCCAAACATCTCAATCAAATCCCGAATCCCTTTAATCAATACATCGACTTCCGCTTTAGTATTGTACATAGCAAACGAAGCCCGCGCCGTTG
>NQJH01000044.1 GCA_002256685.1 Methylococcaceae bacterium NSP1-2
TAGTAATCCAAACACGATGGATTTGCTTATGCGCCTGCAAATTCGCCACACCCACCGCAATCGAGGTAAAAACCAGCGGCACTAACACCATTTTCAGTAAATCAATGAATAAGGTTCCCAGCAAATTAGCGACATATAAACTGGATTGCGTAATGGGTGCTGTTTTGCCAAGCGCGAGCAAACCTAAACCGATAACAATACCAAAGAATGCCCCCAGTAAAATTTGCGTATTGAGTGTAGGTAGTTTCATTTTTGTTTTAATTCATCAATGTGTTCAGGCAACGAGCAGGGGTTATGGCGCATCCAACTGTTAATAAATAATTGTTGCCCCGTTTTTTGTCATTTTTATTGCTATCAGTTAATTGCATTATCGTAGTACAAAAACATGCTTTTGTACGTCTGAAAGGAGAACTATTACATCGCGTATCAATAGCATTCCTGTACCAATCAAACATGAGTAAATAGAAAGCTGAGGTCTGTGTGATTTAAGTAGCGTGCCCCTGTCTGTAGTGTGACTGGACAATGTGCAGGGTAATTTTTGTGCAGATAGCAAAGGCGTACAAACCTAGGTTTGTATTTTAGACATCACATCATTCACGCTTTAGCGTGGGAACGTTGAAAAACAGTCCGTAGGATGATAGGGCACTGACTGGCTAGCTATATTCTAAGATAGCTAATAGGGTATGCAATAACAAAACCACATCTTCGGGTTTACGCGCATCGGACTGAATAACGGGCCAAAAATCACCGTGTTCTTTTAAAACATTGTAATAATCATCAACCGTTGGCTGTGAGATTTCATCATAATGAGTAATACCAATAACCGCAGGGTTTACTGTGAGAAATTCGGCATTGAGATTTAAGTAATAATCGAGTTCTTCTAAAGGCGTTTTATGACTGTTATCAATCAGGATTACCAATCCTAAGGCACCTTTCATTAAGACGTGGCTCATGAAATCAAAACGGCGTTGCCCAGGTGTGCCGTAAAGATAAAGCTTAGTCTCTGCATCCAGCGTTAGTTCACCATAGTCCATAGCAACCGTTGTGGAACTTTTACGCTCCAATACGCTGGACTCTGTGGACTTAACGTCTGTGCTAATGGGATCTATCTCGCTGATTGCATCAATCGCGGTCGTTTTTCCTGCACCGACACACCCTGTAAAAACAATTTTAAGTCGTTGACCTTTCATCATTCAGCAGCCTCTTTGTGATTATTAATTTCTTTTAAACGGTTAGTGATTTTTTCTAGCAGCTGTTGTTTGTCTTCATCAAGAACTTTTGCATACAACTCTGATTTGCCAGCCTTTTCAACAATACCAATTAAATAGCAGGCATTATAAAAACTATAGACAGCAGGTAACGGGACATTAGTTTTACTAGCCGTTACCGTTAAGTTAGTCACATTATTACGCATAAATGCAGCGAGTTTGATATATTTACCACAACCCTCTACACCTAAATCTGGCCAACGTGTTAGATAGACATTATCTTGATCCGAGTGTCCGTACAATAATCGTCCATTAGACAATTCAAAAGCAACATACCAAATTAGATTAGCCAATGGTTGTGATCTGGGTAAAGTGGCTTGTTCTACAGCATCATGCCATTCTATTTCTGAAACAGAATCTATAATAATGGCATTTTTGATAAAAAAATAAGACTTAAGGTCTTTTAAACTGGTTTCGCAATAGTAAATTTTTTTCACGAAATCAACATAAAGCTTGATGCTACCCGCAGGTGAAGTAAAACGATATATCAGAAAATCTGTTGTATTTTCTAGTAGAGTTTTTAAAAAACTCCGATCTGGATCAAAAAAGTCATCATCATTCAAAACAACTATGGTATGCCGATCCATAATCGGCGTAATCGATAAATTATCAGCGGGGGCTTGTTCAGAACAATTTATATTGGTCGCTTGGTAATTTAACACTTTAACCAAAGAACTTAATTGAGGTAAGCCCCCTGTAGAAATAAACAATACGTTATTCTCATAATCACGTTCGGGGCGATGTTGGTGTGTACAAAAAATACAACGTTCATGCGGCAAATTTTTTGCGCTAATGATGAATTCAGATTCAAATTTTTCAGTTGATAAAACAAAAAAATCAGCCTCATCTCTCTCAACAATACGCCAAGAATGCTTTAAAGTTCTTTCAGCCAAGGATAAAATAGCCGAAAAAGTCATGGTTTGACTCTCACTAAATCCTATGAGACTGAGAAATTTATTTGTTTTTTTCATCGTATTGCCGTGTTTTGAATTAAAAAAGTGTAATTTGGATTGCGGCTTTTTGGTAACCCAAGAAAAGCCACATCAGGACTTTGTAGTTTATTAAACCGATTTTTGTTAACTATCATGTTAAAAATGTGGGATGTATTTACCAAGGCGCGTAAAAGAATATTACACGCACTGACTATCTCTTTATTGACCCAATCACCAGAGATTAATCGTATTCTTTTTGTGCCACCGTGTGCTTTGTTTTACCCGTTTCTGGATGAGTTTTGCTGGTCGCTTCAACAAACATCAACAACAGTCTTGCCCTGCTCAAACGCGTTGTTTTTTTAGAAACTGCTTAAAGCGATAAGGGACAAAGGTCAGCCTATTACGGATCATTTTACCAACCATTTGAGAGGTCTCAAAGGTGGCTAGCAAAATTTAATCAACGTTTTTTACTAGGAACAGCGCGGCTTTATGGTGCAATTCATCAATAAGGTTTTGCACGGCTTGACGCATTCTTAAACCCACTAACCGCCTTCTTTTTTGCTTTTGTTTTCCCGCTTTTGAAGTGCGTGAAATTAAAGTGTGCCATTTTTTAAATGCACGAAAAGTCGCCGTTACCAATAAATCGACAGGAATCAACTGAATAGAAAGCGGCAAAGAGGTTCTTACACTTGGGTTAATCGCTACAACAACGAGGGCTTGGTTCTCGCCACACGCGGGGACGGCTAAGTAAAACTTGCCAGCTTTCCAAACAAGACTCGGGTAAAGGTTCGGCATACGCCAAGCCTTTACCAGATGCTTGCGGGGGGGGGCTAATAAAAGATTTTGGGGATAAAGCAGGATTGTACAGGTTTTTTTCTGCTACGAAACCTAAAAGTAGTGAGTTTGCCACTGCCTTTATTGGCTTTGCAAGTCTTTCAGAAAGCGTTAGGTGCATCTTTGATGGCGATTGCCATCAAATCCTAAAGTAACTGATCCAAACACGATGGATTTTCTGATGGGTGCAAATTTGCCACACCCACCACAATTGAGGTAAAAACCAGCGGCACTAACACCATTTTCAGTAAATTAATGAACAATGTTCCCAGCAAGTTAGCGACCTATAAACTGAATTGCGTGATGGCTGCTGTTTTGCCAATCGCAAGCAAATCTAAACCGATAGCAATACCAAACAATGCCCCCAGTAAAATTTGCGTATTGAGTTCATTTTTGTTCTGATTCCAGTTCGATGATATAAAAAAGTAGGCTATTAAATAGCCTAAAATCATATCACCAGCCCGTTAAATAACGGTCAATCATGCCACTCGATTCATTGAGCATTTCATCGGGTAGGTAACAGTCTTGCGGAATATAAACCCCCGCGCCTTGTTTTTTTAATTCGCCAATATGTTCAGGTAACGGACAGGGGTTTTGGCGTAAATCTAATACCCGTAAATCGGTTAATAACGCCAGTTCTGGGGCTACACAGCTGAGGTGATTGTGACTGACATCCAGCACGGCTAAATTTAACTGCCCAAGTTCAGGCGGTAAGCTGTGTAACTGGGTGTTATCCAGATAAAGCTCTCGTAAATTGCAAAGTTGCCCGATTTCAGGCGGTAGGCGGGTGAGTGGGTTGTTGGATAAGCCTAGAGCATATAACGCACTCAGTTGTGCGATTGCAGGCGGAAAGCGACTGAGTTGATTATCAGGCGCGTACAGTCCGCGTAATACAGCGAGTTCGGCAATTTCAGACGGTAGCCAGCGCAGTTTGTTATTGCCGATAACCAGTTCTTGTAAGGCTTTGAGTTGCCCAATTTCAGGCGGTAAGTAGCGCAATTGATTATTGTATAAGTACAGGGTGCGCAAGGTATCGAGTTGCCCTAGTTCGGGGGGTAATTTGGTTAATGCTTGCTGTGATAAATCCAGTTCTTGCCAGTGTTGTTGTTTGGCTAGCTGAATTTTGGCTAATAGCTGTGGTTTATTCATGTTCATACAGTAGGGTCAATGCCATTAAGTTAAGCAACAACAGGAGTTCAATAGCTTTAGCTATTGCCGTGAAAAGAGCTAAAGCGTGTTACTTTTTATCTTTAATTTAATGGCAATGTATCCGCTCTACGAGAACAAGCGGTATCCCTTTTTATAACAGGATTGCCATTTGCAACTTTGTCGTTTAAGAATGCTATGATAAACAGTATGCTAAACCTTCAAGCTTTATTTTCAAAGGATACTATGAACAAACGATTATTATGCGCCGTATTGCTGTGTTTGCCTGTGGCAAGTCAGGCGACAAGCAAGGTGTCTGAACACATTTTAAAAAATGGCTTAAAAGTGTTGGTGAAAGAAGATCATCGTTCGCCTGTGGTGGTGTCGCAAGTGTGGTACAAAGTGGGTTCGAGTTATGAACCTAACGGTATTACAGGGATTTCGTACATGCTGGAACACATGATGTTTAAAGGCACAGATAAGCATCCCGCCGGTGATTTTTCTAAAATCATTGCTGAAAATGGCGGTGATGAAAATGCTTTTACTGGTCAGGACTATACGGCTTATTTTCAAACGATGGCGGCGGATAAGTTGGCAGTGAGTTTTGAACTGGAAGCCGATAGAATGCGACATCTGCATTTGTTACCCGAAGAGTTAAAAAAAGAACTGGAAGTGGTGACGGAAGAACGCCGTATGCGGACGGATGATAATCCACAAGCTAAATTAGGCGAGTATTTTATGGCGACCGCTTATACCAGTAGCCCTTATAAACACCCTGTGATTGGTTGGCCATCGGATATTGCTAATTATCAGGTGGAAGATTTGCAAGCGTGGTATTCGCGTTGGTATGCACCAAATAATGCGACGTTGGTGGTGGTCGGTGATGTGCAAACTCAAGCGGTGTTTGATTTAGCCGAAAAACAGTTTGCCGATCTTAAAACCAGCGATATTAAGCCCTTAAAACCGCAATCTGAAATTGAACAATTAGGTGTTCGCCGACTCATTGTTAAAGCCCCTGCTAAATTGCCGGTGATGGTGATGGGTTATAAAGTGCCTTCTCTGAAAACGTCGGCGCAAGAAAGTGAGGCTTATGCACTGGAAGTATTAGCGGGTGTATTAGATGGCGGTAACAGTGCACGATTACCGACTAATTTGGTACGCGGTAAACAATTAGCGGTGTCTGCGGGGGCGAGTTACGATTTAACATCGAGATTGGACAGTTTATTTGAGTTGGAAGCCACGCCGGTAGAAGGCAAATCGGTTACTGATTTAGAAACCGCTTTAAAAGCGGAAGTGACTAAGTTACAACAAACTTTAATCAGCACTGACGAATTACAACGCATTAAAGCACAAGTATTAGCCAGCGACGTGTACGAGAAAGATTCCAATTTTTACCAAGCCATGCAGTTAGGTACCTTAGAAACGGTGGGCTTACCGTGGCAAAAAGCCGATGAATATGTCGCTAATATTAATAAAGTCACCGCTGAACAAGTGCGTGATGTAGCAAAAAAATATCTGATTGAAGACCATTTAACGGTGGGTTATCTTGATCCGCAAGCGATTAAAGGAAGAACTGGTACACCTGAGTACACCAGAATAGTGAGTAAACACGCACCTGTACCTGCAACCACCACCCCTAAAGGAGCAAAATAATGGCTATTCGTTTATTAGGTTTACTGTTGTTAGTATTCAGTTCTGTGACTGTCGCGGCGGCAAAAATTGACCACTGGCAAACCCCACAAGGTAGCCGTGTGTATTATATCCGCACCGAAGGCTTGCCGATGGCAGATATTCAAGTCAGTTTTGATGCAGGTGGTGCGCGTGACGGTCAACAATTTGGTGTTGCAGCACTGACAGCGGCGTTACTCGATACCGGCGCAGGGAAATGGAACGCCGATGCCATTGCACAACGCTTTGAAAGTGTCGGTGCGTTATTTGACGTGGGTGCGTCTACTGATATGGTGACCTTATCATTACGCACGCTGACTGAAAAAACGTTATTAGACAAGTCGCTGGAAACCATGCAGACTGTTTTAAGCAAGCCCCGTTTTAATGAAGCCGATTTCAAACGGGAAAAAAATAGAACCTTAGCGGCGTTAAAACAACAACAAGAATCACCAGCGGCGGTTGGTGGTATTGCGTTTAGCAAGGCACTGTATGGCTCGCATCCTTACGGACACCAGACTGCGGGTGAGATTAAAACCGTTGCCGCGCTTAAAGCGGCTGATTTGAAAAAGTTTTATAAAACCTATTATGTGGCGGCGAATGCTATCGTGGTCATCGTCGGTGATTTATCCAAAGAGCAAGCCGAACAAACCGCGCTGTTGTTAGTAAAAGATTTACCAACAGGTAAAAAACCCGAAGTCATGCCCGATGTGGTGATACCGACTAAAGCCAGTCAACAACACATTGAATTCCCTTCAACCCAAACCCATGTATTGGTTGGCTTACCCGTCACTTATCGCAAAGACCCCGATTATTATAATTTATATGTCGGTAATCATATTCTGGGTGGTAGTGGTTTAGTGTCTAAATTATTTGATGAAGTGCGCGAAAAACGGGGCTTGGCATACAGTGCGAGCAGCTCATTTTCACCGCTGTTAAAACCCGGCCCCTTTACCGTGTCGTTACAAACTCGCAACGATCAAACCCCAGAAGCTTTAGACGTGTTGAACAAAACCCTCAGTGATTTTGTCACCCAAGGTCCGACGGAAGCAGAACTCACAGCGGCTAAGAAAAACATTATCGGCGGTTTTGCTATGCGTTTTGATACCAATAAAAAATTGGCTAACTACGTCGGCATGATTGGTTTTTATGAAATGCCATTGGATTATTTGGATACTTTTCAACAAAAAGTTGAAGAAACTACTATTGCGTCTATTAGCGATGCTTTTAAACGCCGCGTTAATTTAAACGCCTTACAAACCGTGACTGTCGGTAAAACGGTAGAAAAAAGTGCAAAATAAAATCAGTATTATTGGCGGTAATTGGCGCAGTCGCAAAATCAGCTTTGAAGATGGCGAAGGTTTAAGACCAACACCCGTCAGAGTGCGCGAGACGTTATTTAACTGGTTGCAATACGATGTTCTCGGTAGCCATTGTCTGGATTTATACGCAGGCAGTGGCGCGTTAAGTTTTGAAGCCGCTTCGCGGGGAGCGAAATCTGTGGTGCAAGTGGAAAATAATCCCGTCGCGTGTCGGAATCTAAAAGCTAACGCACTGGCTTTGGGAGCTGAGCAAATAATCTGTGTTCAGTCAGACGTTTTTCGATATTTAGCGGGTGACGCACAAGCCTTTAACCTCGTCTTTATTGATCCGCCTTTTAATCTGAATCTAGCAGCGCAAACCTGCCAATGCTTGGAAGATAAAGGCTGGTTAGCCCCTTATACCAAAATTTATGTCGAAACCGAAAGTAAGGATGCTGTTAAACAGCGTCCTTTTCAACTGGAAAACCTACCCGAAAATTGGCGATTATTGAAACAAAAAACGGCGGGTGAAGTCATGTATCATTTGTTCGAGCGGACAGCATAGAGACAATAAAACCCGTCAGGCTTTGAAAGTCTGACGGGTTGAATGTTGCAGTACAAATCTAAATTTATACTCCAAATTGACTTACACCTCGTGATAAATCGCTGCACCGTCGTGTAAAAACTCTTGCGATTTTTCATCCATGCCCAGTTTTAAGGCTTCTTCTTCGGCGACACCTTTGGCTTTGGCATAATCGCGCACGTCTTGGCTGATTTTCATCGAGCAGAAATGTGGACCACACATGGAACAGAAATGCGCTACTTTTGCTGAGTGTTTTGGTAGCGTTTCATCATGAAATTCGCGGGCTTTTTCAGGATCAAGTCCGATGTTGAATTGATCTTCCCAACGAAATTCAAAGCGTGCTTTACTCATAGCGTTATCACGCGCTTGTGCACCGGGGTGTCCTTTGGCAAGGTCGGCGGCGTGGGCAGCGATTTTGTAAGTCACGATACCTTCGCGCACGTCTTGTTTATTAGGTAAACCTAAGTGTTCTTTTTGCGTGACATAGCAGAGCATCGCACAACCGTACCAGCCGATATTTGCCGCGCCGATAGCTGAGGTGATGTGGTCATAGCCGGGAGCAATGTCAGTAGTGAGTGGTCCTAAGGTATAAAAAGGAGCTTCGCCGCATTCTTCCAGTTGTTTTTCCATATTGACTTTAATCATGTGTAACGGCACATGACCCGGACCTTCAATCATGGTTTGCACATCGTGTTTCCACGCGATTTTAGTCAATTCACCCAGCGTTTCTAATTCACCAAATTGTGCTTCATCATTAGCGTCATAAATTGAACCAGGACGCAGACCATCACCTAAAGAGAACGACACATCATACGCTTTCATGATTTCGCAAATTTCTTCAAAATGCGTGTACAGGAAGCTTTCGGTGTGATGCGCAAGACACCATTTCGCCATGATTGAACCGCCGCGTGACACAATACCGGTCATGCGTTTAGCGGTTAATGGGACGTGGTGTAAACGCACACCTGCATGGATAGTGAAATAATCCACACCTTGTTCGGCTTGTTCAATCAGCGTGTCGCGGAAAATTTCCCACGTTAGATCTTCGGCTTTGCCGTTGACTTTTTCTAAGGCTTGATAGATAGGCACGGTACCAATCGGCACGGGTGAATTGCGCAATATCCATTCGCGAGTTTCATGGATGTTTTTACCTGTTGATAAATCCATGATGGTATCGCCGCCCCAACGAATGCCCCAGAGCATTTTTTCAACTTCTTCATCAATCGAGGAAGTCACGGCTGAGTTGCCTAAATTGCCGTTGATTTTAACGAGGAAATTACGCCCGATAATCATCGGTTCTAATTCGGGGTGATTGATATTACAAGGAATAATCGCCCGACCACGCGCCACTTCATCACGGACAAATTCAGCGGTAATTTTATCGGGAATAGAAATTTTATCGGGAATAGACGCGCCGAAAGAATCGCCTTGATGCTGGTCTTTCCACAATTCGCGCATTTCTTCCATTTTTTGGTTTTCGCGGATGGCGATAAATTCCATTTCAGGGGTGATGATGCCTTGGCGTGCATAATACATTTGTGAAACATTTTTGCCCGCTTTAGCACGGCGTGGTTTACGGGTTAATTCAAAACGCAAATCGGCGGTCGCAGGATCATTTAAGCGTTGTTGACCAAATTCAGAGCTAGGACCGTCTAATAATTCAGTATCATCACGCTCTAAAATCCAAGCCGCACGAATAGCAGACAAGCCTTTTTTTAAATCCACTTCAACATCAGGATCGGTGTACACGCCAGACGTATCATAGACATACAGCGGACCGTTTTTTTCAACCGTACCAAAATGCACAGGCGTATCGGATAGGGTAATTTTACGCATCGGCACACGAATATCAGGGCGTGAGCCTTGGACATAAATTTTTTCTGAGGCGGGATAGGAATCGATTTTTATTGAGCTTGCGCTGTTGGCAAGCTCATCTTTTAGGACTGCGCTCATGCTGTTCTCCAAAATAGAATACGAAAGCGCAGGGAAGTTTGAGGGCTTTCCTACGCTGGTGTTAACCAGAGTCAGGTTCAAAGGGTTTAATCTCAGCCTTTCGTTATACAACAACGATCAGCACCCCTAGCCTTGTACGGATATAGAACTAAGTTAAAGGAAAATAACCCAGATTGCAAGCCAGAACCACGGTTTTATGACGAAAAACGCCCTATAAAACAAGTGGTTTTGTTAAATCATTGAGATGAATTTTGTCACATAGCCTGTATATGTCATGAGTTGAGCGTGAAAATATAAAAAGCAGTTATTTGAAAAATGACAATTACTATGTTCAAGTAAAAAACAGACTGAAAGTAACAACGGATGAACAACTATCGTATGCCAATCAACATTGGTTATGGTATGCTATTTTCCATATAACAAACATGGCTTATATGTTTAGCAACGTTTGGTAAAAAAAACCATTTGCTTTCCAAAGACCAACATAATGCACATAATAATGTTATTAATCAATAAAATAGAGTGCAGCGTTAATATTAGACTTCCCATTACTTTAAAATTAAGGTAATACTAAAAAGTGAATAATAACAAAATATTTTATTATTGTGTGCTGGAGATCAGGCAGAACCTGACCTTCTACTTTCTAAGTTACTCGCTTTGGCATTTTCTAAAATGAACACAAAATTAATACCAAACAATGAACACGATTCCACTAATAAGCCGCTAAAAATCGTCTTTGTTGGCAATGTCGGTTCAGGAAAAACCACTGCCGTGTCAATAATCAGCGAAGTGCCTGTTATAGGATCGGAAGCGAAAGCCACTGAACACGATGCGTTGCATCGCAAACTGACCACAACGGTAGGTTTGGAATACGGCGTTGTTCATGTAGACAATACCAAGCTGCATATTTACGGCACACCTGGGCAACGACGATTTGATTTTATGGCATCTATTATTTGCAAAGGCGCGGCGGGTATGATTGTATTGATTGATAATGGTCACTCACAACCATTAACCGAGATAGATTATTTTTTACAATTTCATGGTCCGTTTTTAAAAAAACACCCCGCTATCATTGGCATTACCCATTATGATGATAACGACACCGAAACCTATTTAATCGAATACCATAGCTATATACGCAAAAACGGTTTTTCCTGTCCAGTCATGCGTGTCGATGCCCGTGAAAAAAATCAAGTGCAGAAGCTGGTTACAAGATTATATAACGAGATAATCCATCGCAATGGCTAAGCTTCATTCTCAGTCCGTCTGATCAGGCAGTTGAATACGCGCACCAATGTCAAAATTGCCATTTTCGATGGCGTGGCATCTGGCAATTATAATAAGAAAACGTGCTATCGGTGTTGATACGGTTTCTGACAAAATGCTCACTTCCACCACGGTATCGATTTCAAACGCTTGTTCGCTAATAAAAGAAATACCAGAGCCGCTAAGCGTAATACATAAAGCTTTGTGCAATTCTTCAGTCCCTAATAATTTACAATAAATTTCGCATCTAACATTCATTCGCATTGCATTACGTTTTTCTTCAATATTATTCATTGGTTTATTTTTTGAATAAGAACGATAGGTTGAAAGACCAATATCATATTATTTAGTAAGATATTTTACACTAAAACTTTATTAGTTTGATAAGGCATAGAATGGGCTGAAGCACTAAACTATACTCTGCCCTACGATAATAAGTAACTAATGAAAACGCCATTTAAAAATAGTTTATACTGTATTATTATGAGCCCTTTATTTAAACTTAAATCAGTGGAAATTAAAAAATGTCAAAGCTAGATGATTTACTGCAAACAGTAATTAAAGATGTCGATGGTGCGTTAGGTTGTGCGGTCGTTGATTTGGAAAGTGGTTTATTGCTAGGTGTCGCACATAACGTGCCTTACTTTACCTCCTCTTATCTGGAAGCGGTGGCAGCCGCCGCAGTGGATATGCTACGCGGAAAAAATGTCCGCGCCGTTGAATCCTTGCTGAGTAATCAACGTGGTATAGCGGTAGAAAAAACGATTAAAGAAGTGCAAATGACCACGGATAACACGCTACATTTTATGGCGATTGTGCCAGACAAACCCGATTCGTTAGTGGTATTAATCACTAGCAGAAAAACTAATTTAGGTATGGGTTGGGCGGCAGTACGCAAATCAATGGCAGCTGTTGCACCACTTTGCCCTTAAGTTAAAGGCTTTGGACGACGCGCGAATTTACTTTTTGGGTGTGTCGTTCAACTTTTCCTTGATTATTGCTTGAATCCTTATGTTGAACATTGAAATTATTGGTACTATTGATGGTCAACGGCATTACGACATCGAAACCATTAAAAAGTTACTTTTACTGGCTTCCGAAACGCTCATGGTAGGTCATGATTTTGTCGGTCGTCCGGGGACACAAATACATGCTAGCGAAACCAATGTCATCAAAATTCGCACTGAGCTTAATTTTAATAAGGATAAAGCCCGACGCTGGATTAAGCAAGCTTTGGAAAAAGAGCGGCAACTCGCCGTTCATCATCCGTATAAAACATGGTTACTTATCACCCAACATCAAAATGAATCAGAGGCTGAAAACATAGCTATTGCTAGTATATGCCCACGGTTAAAACCGCTACATATTGAATTAAAAGCCACACCTAATTCAAATAGTGAGCGACAACAATACCTTCACTTATTGCAAGCCGTGTTTAGTATGTATTTGACACTGGCTAAAAATGCCAATGTCAAACTCGATGAGGGTTTATCAAATTTTGCCGTATCAAATGAAGGCATTGTGTATTATCTCGATGATGAATATTATCAATGGGATAAATTTATTTCTTTTTCGATGATGCTTGGCGTTTATATTCGCACGTTTGAATGGCTGGATGAGGCGTTTATCATTGAATTAGGTAACGTGCTTATCGAGTTATTAAATAGCATTTTTCACGATGACCATTGCTGCGCTATTATTGCAAGACAATTGCAGTCGCTATTTATGCCACAAGGACAAAAAGAGCGGTTATTAAACAGCTTAATTAGCACCTTAACTCCACAACAATCAACACTTCATAAAGCCAAGTCACTCCAAGTCCCCAGTCGATTCTTTGCGCTGCTAGCAGACGTTCATTCCAATTATTCCGCGTTAGATTGTGTGTTGAATTATCTTGAGGCACACGATATTCATCAAGGCATCGTGTTAGGTGACATTGTTGGCTACAATGCTGAACCCTCTGAGTGTATTGAACGATTACAAAACACTAACCTGAACATTATTCAAGGTAATCACGACCACGCCGTCGCTATCAATGATACCTCGATAGGGTTTTCTAGTACCGCAAAATTCGCTATCGATTGGACAATTAACCAACTCAGCTTAGAACAGCGTCAGTGGCTAAAAGACCTCCCTGTTTTTGAAGAAACTGAAGACTGGCTCGCTGTGCATGGCGCACCCATTGACCCTGCGTTCTTCTACGGTTATGTGTATGCAATGACTTACGAGAATAATCTAAGCTACATGCAGGATAATAATATTCGCCTGTGCTTTCATGGGCATTCACACATGGAGGGGGTGTATGCCCGTGATAAAAATCGAAGAGATCATCACATCACAGAAAAAAAAGTCGCGCTACCCGCTTACAATCAACTGCTTGTTTGTCCTGGTTCAATTGGACAACCCCGAAATAATTGTACCGATACGCAATTTGCTATTTATGATCGTGAACAGCAGGAAGTGACTTTTCTAGCACTACCTTACAATAATGAACCGGCTGTACAAAAAATGCGCGACCATGATTTTCCTGAAGCATTGTGGAAACGTTTATTGATAGGGAAATGATAAATCGTGTCGCCACTTTAATGTTAGACAAAACAGAGTAAAATCAGTTACCATTTTCATATTATGGTTATTTTCAACTAAATACGGCTGTTCGATGAAAACTTTTTCAAAATTTGCTTAAACAGGATTTTTAATCCACTATTCGGAAGAAAAAAATGAATAAGCACGATAAATTTTTCACATTAAAAAGACGTGCCAGAGCACTATTAACGCCCTCTTGTCGTTCACCATTACCCTCACTGTCTCAAATTCACACCGTTGTTGAGGAACTCGATGTCTGTCGCATCGCCTTAGAATTACAAAACAATGAACTACTCACCACGCAAAAACATCTGCATGATACCCGTCAGGAATACGCCAATTTTTACAATTTTTCGCCGGTCGGTTACTGCTCTCTTAATCGTGAGGGCATCATCATCAATGCCAATGAGACGCTGGTAACCCTACTGGACACACCCAAACAGCAATTAATTAATCAGTCTTTTGCTGATTTTGTCCTCAAGACGGATCAAGATATTTTTTATTTATATTCCCTCGCACTGGCATCGCTACATAATCAATCGCCTCGTAGCTGTGAATTACGCCTATGTTCAAAAAATAAGCAGCCTTTTTGGGTCAAAATCGACACTGAGCACCATGCAGAATTGACCCTGCTAGCGATTACCGACATCAGTCGTTTGAAAGCAATGGAAACGGATTTAGTATTAGCCGCAACGATTTTTGAAGGTGGTTCAGAAGCCATTATGATTGCTTCACCGAAGAAGATTATTATCAGTGTTAACAAAGCCTTTACGCGGGTTACTGGCTATTCTAATGCTGAGGCGGTAGGACAAAAAACCACACTGTTACAGTCAGGCAAACAAAATGCTTTGTTTTATTCCCAACTGTGGGACTCACTGAACAAATTTCATCATTGGCACGGTGAAATTTGGAATAAACGTAAAAATGGTGAAATTTATCTAGTATGGTTGAGTATTTTTGAACAACGCAACGCACAACAGGAAACGGAGTATTACGTTGCGATTTTTTCTGATTCGACTGAACGAAAAATTGCCGAATCGCGGATTCATTTTATGGCGTATTACGACGCGCTAACGAGCTTAGCGAATCGCGCCTTATTATATGAACGGCTCAATGGTGTCATAGAAAAGTCTTTACATAATAAGGATTTATTTGCCGTTATGATGTTGGACTTGGATCATTTTAAAGTGATTAATGATTCGCTAGGACATAAGGCAGGTGACGAGTTACTCAAAGAAATAGCGACACGCTTGCTAAGTTGTACACGCAAAGAAGATACGGTTGCCCGTTTAGGCGGTGATGAGTTTGTGATTTTATTAACGCATTTAGGTAAAAATAGAGACCAAGCCGCGCAAAATATCACTAAAGTTGCTGAAAAAGTGCGCAATATTGTTGCAGAGTCAGTCATGATAGAGGGTCGTGACTTAAAAATAACGGTGAGTATCGGTATTGTTATTCATCAAAACAGTGATGATGACGCAACCCATTTAATAAAAAATGCCGATAACGCGCTGTACCATGCTAAGGATTTAGGACGCGATAATTTTCAGTTTTACACAGAAAATATGAAAATCACCGCTGACTTTCGCTTAGCGGTGGAAAACGAGCTACGCTACGCCTTAGAGTATTCACAATTAGAATTGTATTATCAACCGCAGGTGACGATTGCTGATAATCGCATTTGTGGTGCAGAAGCCCTATTACGTTGGCATCATCCCGAAAAAGGCATGATTTCACCTGCCAGTTTTATTCCTATCGCTGAACAAACGGGGTTAATTATTCTCATTGGAACGTGGGCGATGAAAACTGTCTGCCTACAAATCGCTGAATGGAATCGTGTAAAACCCGCTAACCCGATTGACTATATCGCCATTAACGTGAGCCCGCGTCAATTCATTCAGCAAAATTTCGTTGAGTTAGTCATTAATACCATTAATGAAACAGGGATTAACCCCAACCAATTGGAGCTGGAACTCACTGAAGGCATACTGATTCGTAATATTGATGACACGCTGGAAAAATTACAGGCTCTAAAGGCGTTTGGTGTGCGTATCGCTATTGATGATTTTGGTACCGGTTATTCGTCGCTGAATTATATTAAACGTTTTCCCTTGGATGTGCTAAAAGTCGATAAATCTTTTATAGACACCGTAACCACTGACGCGAACGATGCGGCTATCGTGCAAACTATCATCACACTGGCAAAAAGCTTACAAATCCGCGTCATGGCTGAAGGGGTTGAAACCGAAGAGCAACTGGCGTTCTTACGCCTAAAAAACTGTGATGCTTTTCAGGGCTATTTATGTAGTTATCCAGTGACCAAAGAAGCCTTCCTGCATTTGCTCGGCACACCTCGCAATTAAATCATTCTCCCTACAAATCAACGCGCATCGGTTTGATTGAGCCTTTATTGAATGTAGGTAATGCCGCCATTGCTTCACGCAGTTTGGCTTCCCAGCTACGTCTGAGCTGTAACATATAGTCATCATCATCGTCAAAGCAATAATATTCTTCCAGACTAAAACTGTTTTTACGATAAATCAGCATTTCTATGGGTGCGCCAACGCTGGCATTACTGCGTATGGTGGAATCCATAGACACAAGGCAACACCGCGCCGCTTCGTCTATTGATGAGTTCAGTTTAAGGAATCTATCCAATATCGGTTTGCCGTATTTGCTTTCGCCAATTTGCAAAAAAGGCGTGTTTGCTGAACTGGTTATACTGTTGCCTTCTGAATAAACCATGTAAGCACCGTGCGGATCAGTGCCGATTTGACCCGCTAAAATAAAACTAGCCGCTGGATTAAAAGCCGATTGCCCTTGAGAATTGGTATGCTGTTTTTGTTTTTCAACGCTCACATGACCTAAGTATTCGGCAGCCTCAAACAAACTTTCCACGGTATTAAAATTGACGGTCGCATTTTTGATTTTATCGCGGTGTAACTGCTCTAACACAGCTTGAGTCGTCGCCAAATTACCCGCGCACAGTAAAACAATTTTACGATCACTGATTGTATCAAAGGCGTGCATTTTGCCATGCGTACTGACATTATCAATACCCGCATTGGTTCTTGAATCAGAAACCAGAATAAGTCCTTCGTCTATGGAAGCTGCAATACAATAAGTCATGAACGTTAAGCCGTTGTTATAAAGTTAAAATCAATCAATTATCCAGTAAATCAACCCGAACGTCCATGCTGTTCAGTAAACAACCTGAGCCAAATTGATGAAATATAGCCACATCTGCCGCATCGCGTCCAAATGCAATAATCACTCTGCCACCACAAGGCTCTTGTTGTGTGGGGTCGAAGGTATACCATCGATCACCAACATAAGCTTCAAACCAAGCATGTAAATCCATCGGTTGTAGATTATGTAAATAACCGACTACCAGTCGTGCGGGTATGCTGATACTGCGGCAAAGTGCTATCGCGACTTGAGCAAGGTCTCTGCATACCCCATGCCCTAGGTG
>NQJH01000045.1 GCA_002256685.1 Methylococcaceae bacterium NSP1-2
AGTACAGCAATTGCCAACGCTTTCGCTAAAAACAACATATTTCCACCTCATATCGTTATTATTATTTAACCATTAGGCTAGAATTTAACTAGCAACACTGGGGCATGATATTCGATAATAAATGATTATTGTAGCTTTTTAAGCGGAGTATTGTGTGAGAAAACCTTTAAAAATCATACTGTCAATTGTTGCTGGCTTAGTTTTGCTAGTAATGCTTGCGGTCGGTGTCGTTGTTTTTTTTGTCGATCCCAATACTTTCAAGCCTGAAATTATCACGGCGGTTAAAAATAACACGGGACGTGATTTAGTGATCGAGGGCGATTTAAAACTGGCTTTTTTTCCGACATTAAGCATAAACACGGGAAAAATGCTTCTAAATAACGTGCAGGGCTTTGGACCGCAAGCCTTTGCTAGCTTAGAAGAAAGTCGCATCAGCGTTGAATTATTGCCGTTGTTATCGAAACGGATTGAAGTCAGTGGCGTGGTTTTAACAGGGCTAACGCTAAATCTGGTAAAAAATCAGCAAGGTGTGAAAAATTGGGCTGATTTAATTGCTCGTAAAGCAGTTCCCATTGCTACCAGCATACCGCCTCCGCAACAACTTACGCCCACTGCATTAAGCACATTTGCTATTAGCGGTGTAACGCTAGTCAACGCGCAAATTAACTGGCAGAACTTACAGACTGGAAAAAATCTACTGTTTAAAGAGTTGAATTTGACGACCGATAAAGTCAGTTTTAATCAACCTATTGCCGTTGATTTGGCGTTTGTTGCCGATAATACCAACGCCAAAAGCAGCGCAACTATAAAACTGAATACCACACTGACGATTAACGAACAATTCGATACATTGGCGTTAAGTCATAGCAATCTACAAGCCACCACGGTGGGCGAAAACATTCCTAATAAATCACTAACCACCTTGCTCACTATTGCCGATAGTGCGGTGTCACTGCCTCAGCAAACGCTTAAAGTAACAGGGTTACAGCTTAAGTCTGGTGACTTAAGCCTTACCGCTGATTTATCGGGTGAGCATATTAAGGATAATCCTGCGCTTCAAGGTACGGTGAACGTTGCCGCATTTAGCCCTGCTAAATTGATGAAAGATTTTGCTATCACTGCGCCAGTGATGCGTGACGCTAATGCGCTCAATAAGCTAGTAATGAGTGCTAATTTCACGGCAGAAAAAAATTCGCTGGATTTACAAAATCTGATAATTAACCTTGATGAGACGACCATCAAAGGCACGACCAGCGTTAAAAACTTTGCTACTCCTGCTATCACGTTTAATTTAGCCATTGATACCTTGGATGTTGACCGTTATTTACCGCCTGTCGAAAAAACTCAAAAACCAATTACCAGTCCTACCATCGCTTTAATGGCAGGTGCTAAATCAATACCTGTTGAGACCTTAAGAAAATTAAACATCGACGGTAACTTAACGGTCGCTAAACTCAAAATCAACGATTTAAACTTACAAGATGTTCAGCAACATTTGACGACTAAAGACGGTTTAGTCACGAGTACGCAAACCGTTAAACAATTTTATCAAGGCGAATACACGGGCAATTTGGTTGTCGATGTCCGCCATACCCCCACTGTTTTAGCCATTGATGAAAAACTCAGTCACGTCCAAGTTGAGCCGTTATTGCAGGACTTTAGAGGCAAAGCAACACTGCGCGGCACACTAGATGCAGCTTCCCAGCTACAAGCAAAAGGTAATACAGGGGCGGAATTAAAATCCTCACTCAACGGGTTTCTAAAATTTGTCTGCAAAGACGGCGCAGTTCTGGGTTTTAGTCTGCAAAAAATGGTCGATAAAGGTAAAGCAATGCTGAAAGGCACGGATGTCGCGGTGCATGATGACAATGAGCAAACGCCCTTTGTTGAAATCAGTGCGACAGCGGTGGTTAATAACGGCTTGATTACTAATCATGATCTGTTAGGGCGAACCAATAAAGTACGCGTGACGGGTAACGGCACCGCCAATCTAATTACCGAACAGCTAGACTATAAACTCACGACCTTGTTGTTGAAAGAAAAAGCCACACCGACAGAAGCCGAACAATTTCATGAAACACCGATGATCATTGCGGTAGGCGGCACGTTTAGTAAACCCACTTACACATTGGATCTAGCGGCATTACTGACCGAAAAAAACAAAGCCAAAGTTGAAAATATACTGAACAAAGTCAAAACCGAAGAAAATAAAGCCAAAGTCGAACAAGCGTTGGATAATCTAAAACCAGAACAGAAAGAAAAACTGCAAAAATTAGCCCCCAAGCTGGGTAAATTATTTAAAAAATTGTTCTAAGCCACTATGATTCCTGCCGCTTTTCAAAAAACTATACTGACTTGGTTTGATAGTCACGGTCGTAAAGATTTACCGTGGCAACAAAACATCACGCCTTATCGCGTGTGGCTGTCTGAAATCATGCTCCAACAAACTCAAGTCACCACCGTTATTCCTTATTTCAACGCCTTTATAGAAAAATTTCCCACGCTGGAAAGCTTAGCAACAACGCCGATTGATGACGTTTTACCGTATTGGTCGGGCTTAGGTTATTACGCCCGCGCCCGCAATCTGCATAAAACCGCACAGCTTATTCACCAGCAACAGCGTTTTCCCGACACACTGCCAGAGTTAATGGCATTATCGGGTATAGGGCAATCGACAGCGGGGGCAATTCTAAGTATTGCTTTCAATAAAAGCCATGCCATATTGGATGGTAATGTCAAAAGAGTGCTAACGCGCTATAAAGGCATCGTCGGTTGGACGGGCAGTAGTGAAATCAATAAACAATTGTGGGCAGTTAGCACTGAATTAACACCTAAAGAGCGGTGTGCTGACTATACGCAAGCGATGATGGATTTAGGCGCGACGCTTTGCACACGCAGCAAACCCGCTTGTGAAATTTGTCCACTTACTGAGCATTGTTTAGCAAAACGTAGGGGTATAGTCGCCTTATTACCGACTCCAAAACCTGCAAAAACCTTACCCGTTAAACAACGTATTTTTTTAATATTGAAAAATGACAGCCAGCAGATTTTTTTAGAAAAAAGACCGCCGACGGGTATTTGGGGGGGATTATGGAGTTTACCCGAATTTGATAGCATTGAATCTGCACAACATTGGTGTTTAAGTAAAAATCTAGCAATTGCCAGTCAACAAGTGTTGCCTACTTTACGTCACACTTTTTCGCATTATCATTTAGACTATACGCCGCTAGCGATACAAACCAATAGCCCGACAAATTTTGTGATGGAAGCTAATCAAAGTCTTTGGTATAACACGGGTACATTGTTGGGCTTAGCCGCCCCAATTAAACAATTATTACAACAACATAATTAAGAGAGAGTAACATGACCAGACGCGTACTGTGTGTAAAATTGGGCGTAGAAGCCGATGGTTTAGATGCCCCCCCTTTTCCGGGTGAAAAAGGCTTAGAAATATTTGAAAAAATATCTAAGCAAGCGTGGCAAGAATGGTTAAGTAAACAAACCATGCTAATTAATGAGAACAAATTAGCCAGCTTTGATCCCAAAGCCAGAGCGTATTTAGCGGAAGAACGAACTAAATTTTTATTTGAAGGTAATAGTGATATGCCTGAAGGTTATGTGCCGCCACAAGGCTGATAAATCCCTCTTTGTCGAGATTTTTATTGGAGAAACGCAATGTTTGAAATCGATAGAATATTTTGTCAACGGTGTGATAAAACAGGACTAATGGAATGGTATTTCAATGCTCGTGAAGGTATATTCGGTCCTTATGTCTCTAAAATAATGGCATCAAAAGAGCTTGAAGTCTTTGTTGAACGCCGAAAGCTATCGGGAGATGATGCAGGACGAGACGGCACGAAAAACAATAAATTAACTCTCGCACCGATTGAACATGCAAAGACAGAAGCGGTATTTTTTGACTTTTCCAAAAGAAAAAAAGGCATCGATTGAGTGATAGCTGAAGCGAATGCTGAATGATTAAAAACATTCAGCGTTTACTTATTTTGTGAAGTAGTAGTTATTTTCTCAATCTAAAGCGAATTTCGCAGTACCCCCCTTTTAAGTCGAAAGCCGCAAGGCTGTTAATACGTCTGTAAAAAACACACAAAAAAACAAACCCTCGCTTATTGATACCTTGGTATCAGTAGACTTAATTACATTGGCTTATGAGTGCTTAGGAATAAATGAGTAACGAATATAATGCAGCAGCAATAGAAGTTTTAAGTGGCTTAGAACCGGTGCGCAAACGTCCGGGTATGTACACTGACACCACTCGCCCCAACCATCTAGTACAAGAAGTGGTTGATAACAGCGTTGATGAAGCAATGGCAGGTTTTGCCAAAGTCATCGATGTGGTGTTATACAAAGATGGTTCTGTGCTGGTTAAAGATGATGGGCGAGGAATGCCTGTGGATATGCACCCCGAACAAGGCATGACGGGCGTGGAAGTTATTTTGACTCAACTTCATGCAGGCGGTAAATTTTCCAATCAGAATTACCAATTTTCAGGCGGTCTGCACGGTGTCGGCGTATCGGTGGTTAATGCCTTATCTGCTCAACTCGATATAGAAGTTAAGCGCAACGGCAAAGTCTATAGCATGAGTTTTGCCGATGGTGAAAAACAAACCGAACTCACAGAAATAGGCACAGTCGGTAAAAATAACACCGGTACATCGGTCAAATTTATACCCAATGAAAAATATTTTGATTCTGCTAAAATTTCCGTTAGCAAACTCAAACAAGTGTTACGCGCGAAAGCTGTGTTATGTCCGCGTTTAAAAATCACCTTAAGCGTCGAACAAACCGATGAAAGCTATGAATGGTATTATCAAGACGGTTTAAAAGGCTATTTACTGGATCGCATCGGCGATATTGATTATTGTCCCGCGCAGCCTTTTATGGGCAACATGGCAACAACCCACGAAGCCGTGGAATGGGGCATTGTTTGGGCAGTTGAAAATCCACCTGAAATACTCAATGAAAGTTATGTCAATCTGATTCCTACCGCGCAAGGTGGTACGCATGTTAATGGCTTACGCGCAGGTTTAACCGAAGCCATGCGTGAATTTTGCGACATTCGTAATATTTTGCCGCGTGGTGTCAAAGTTGCCCCTGAAGACGTGTGGGAAAATTGTCATTTTGTGTTGGCGGTTAAACTCGAAGACCCGCAGTTTTCAGGACAAACCAAAGAGCGGCTCAGTTCGCGGGAATGTGTGGCGTTTGTTTCAGGTGTGGCGAAAGATGGTTTTAGTTTATGGCTGAATCAACACCCTGCCGAAGGCGAAAAAATTGCTGAAATTATTATTAATAGTGCGCAAAAACGCCTGCGTTCCAATAAAAAAATCATTCGCAAAAAAATCACCTCAGGACCTGCATTGCCGGGGAAACTTGCCGATTGTTCTGCACAAGATATTAATCGCACTGAATTATTTTTAGTCGAAGGTGATTCAGCGGGTGGTTCAGCCAAACAAGCGCGTGAACGTGATTTTCAAGCCATCATGCCATTACGCGGTAAAATTTTAAACACATGGGAAGTGGAATCTGAACAGGTCATGGCTTCACAAGAAGTTCATGATATTGCCGTTGCGTTGGGCATAGAACCTGGATCAGCTGATTTACAAAACCTACGTTATGGCAAAGTGTGTATTTTGGCCGATGCCGATTCCGACGGTAATCACATT
Organism: Methylococcaceae bacterium NSP1-2; assembly: GCA_002256685.1. Classification (GTDB taxonomy): domain Bacteria; phylum Pseudomonadota; class Gammaproteobacteria; order Methylococcales; family Methylomonadaceae; genus UBA4132. The sequence continues at coordinate 5,682 of NQJH01000045.1, forward strand.
GCTACGCTGATATGTGCGTTGTTTTATCAACACTTTAACGAGCTGGTTAAACAAGGTCATGTGTTTGTCGCCATGCCGCCTTTGTATCGTATTGATGTCGGCAAACGGGTTTTTTATGCGTTGGATGAAGCGGAACGGCTAGGCGTTTTAGACAGAATCAAAGCTGAAAAACTGAAAGGGCAAATCAATGTGCAACGCTTTAAAGGCTTAGGGGAAATGAATCCAAGCCAATTGCGTGAAACCACCATGAATCCTGATACCCGTCGTTTAGTACAATTAACGATTACTGAAAATGATGAAACCGCCGCGCAATTAGATTTATTACTGGCAAAAAAACGTTCTCAAGATAGAAAAGCATGGTTAGAAGCGAAGGGTAATTTAGCGGATGTGGTTTGATTTATTTGTTAAAGCCATGTAGAAAAGTTCTGAGCAATAACAGCACGGAAGTTTCTATATCCGCCTCTGCCGATAATAAACAAATTCCATGAATACCTTGCCACAATGCGCGTACCGCTTGCTCTGATGAGGCTGGAATAAAGTAAGCGGAAAATTGCTGGAACACGCTATTCAATTGGGCTTGATACCAATCGGGTAGCGGCTCTGCTTCAAGTGACTGTTGCGCAAAAATCATTCGCCAGCGGTGGGCGTTGGTACGCGCATACTGTAAATAGGCGGTGAGCCATGTTTCAATATCAGCTGTTGCGGTGATGGGCTGTAAGCGTGTGGCAATGTCTTCTAAGGTTCGGGCGTTAATGTGTAGGATTAACTCTGCGCGACTGGTAAATACCATGTAAATACTGCCCACGGTATAACCCATTTCCATTGCAATTTTGCGGATGGTTAAGGCAGCAAAGCCTTCTTCGATAATGATAGTTTCAGCGGCATTCAACACCATTGCTTTGATTTCTGCCAAGCTGTGTTCGTTTCGTCTTGCCATTGAGTTTTATTGCAGCCGTTAACTGGCTATGAGAGTGTGGCTAGAGTAGCCTGAAGAATATATGAATATGTTGGCGGAGCGGACGGGGCTCGAACCCGCGACCACCGGCGTGACAGGCCGGTATTCTAACCAACTGAACTACCGCTCCGTTTTTAGAGGGCGTATTCTATAACATCTTTGCTATTCGTCAAGCATTCAATTGCTAGTCGCTGGCAATAAGATGATATAAAATTGCTGGTTTTTCTATTCTTTAATAATTTTTATGGTCTGTAAAACAAATTCTCCCCTGCCTGTTGATGTTGAAGCAGGACAAACTTACGGCTGGTGTAGCTGTGGTTTTAGCCAAACCATGCCCTTATGTGATCGCTCACATCGAGAACTATCCGATAAAAAATCGTTCAAATTTGTTGCAGAAGAAACCAAACGCATCTATTTATGTGGTTGTTCTGAAACACAAACCCCGCCGTTTTGTGACGGCAGTCACTGTAACCTTGGTTAAACCGATGGCTATCGAAATAGAACATAAATTTTTATTAGCGAATGATGATTGGCGTGACTGCGTGACGCATTCGGTTCGTTACCGCCAAGGTTATTTAAGCTCACAACCGACTAGCTCGATTCGCGTTAGAATCAGTGATGACCACGCGTGGTTAAATATTAAGTCTGCCACCATCGGTACTCACCGCCATGAATATGAATATGAAATTCCACTAGCGGATGCCAATGAAATTCTAAATACGCTGTGCAGAAAGCCATTAATCGAAAAAACCCGTTATTTTGTGCAGGACAACGGACACACTTGGGAAATCGACGAATTTGACGGTGATAATCAAGGACTAATCGTTGCTGAAATTGAGTTATCAGAAATCGGTAAAGCCTTTGTAAAACCTGCGTGGTTAGGCGCGGAAGTCACCGATGATTTACGTTATTACAATAATAATTTATCGCAGCATCCGTATTCCGAGTGGAAAAACTGAGGCTGTGAAAAAGTTACTGTTTGCAGTTTTGATGTTAGTGTCCAGTGTCTGTTTTGCTGACAGTCTAAGCGACTCGCTTAACAGTATTGAATCTGAATGGGCAACGATTTATTACGGCTTGCCGAAACAAAAACAGCAAACCGCTTATCCCGTATTGCTGGATAAACTTCAACAACTCGCTAAAACCTATCCGAATGATGCAGGGGTTATTTACTGGCAAGCCCTGATTAAAGCCTCTTCTGCGGATCATCAAAATCCGCTGACTGCCTTACAGACGGTAAACGAAGTGCGCGATTTATTGACCAAAGCCATCGCCATTAATCCACAAGTGATGAATGGCGCGGCTTATGTGGTGTTAGGCACGTTGTATGACAAAGTACCGAGTTGGCCTATCGCGTTTGGTAATGATAACACCGCTAAAACTATGCTAGAAACCGCGCTGAAAATCAATCCGAATGGCATCGCTAATAATTATTTTTATGGCAAATTTTTATTAAGCCATGATGACCAAAAAGCCGCTGAGCATTATTTTAACCTAGCACTCGCCGCGCCCATTCGTCCTGAACAGCCTTATGCCGATCAGCAAATGAAGCTTAAAGTCCAACACGCACTCGAAAAAATTAACTAACATGCTAACAGGAAAACTTGCGGTACTGTATGAAGGGCAGGGCGATAGCGTCGTGTTTCAACAACTCGCTGAACGCTTAAACGTACCACTACGCAATACCACGCAAGCTGACAACCTGCCAGAGCCATTTTTTTTATGCTGGCGTGACGGTTGTCTAAAACTACTCGATAGAGAACTGCTTAAAAAAGGCGGTTTAACGGTTGATATTGCGCCACGCAATGGTGAACAACATTCCTATCCTGCCCCAAAACAAGGCGCGTTAGCCCAAGCCTTAGGGCGTAAAACTAAAACGGTTATTGATGCCACGACTGGCTGGGGACAAGATAGCTTATTTATGTTTCGCATGGGCTATCAAGTCAGCTGTATCGAACGTTCCCCTGTGATGGCAGAATTACTGCGCGACGGTTTTAATCGCCTAGAACAAGAAGACTGGGTGCAAAGACTACAGCTACAAGCCCCGCCATTGTACACAGGCAATGCCATCGAATTATTAGCCGCCTTAGAAACACCGCCTGATTGTATTTATCTCGATCCGATGTTTCCGCCTAAACGCAAAAAATCCGCGTTGGCTAAAAAATCGATGGTGATTTTGCGTGATTTACTTGGTGATGACACCGACAAAGACCAATTGTTTAGCGTTGCCTTACAAGCGGCAGGAAAACGCGTGGTCGTTAAAAGCCCCGATGATGCTGAACCCTTAGGCGGCAAGCCTAGCGACAGTTTTTCGGGAAAATTATTACGTTATGATGTTTATTTGAAGGTTTAACATGTCTGATTGGCAAGATGTAATGAATGAATCCGCTCTCGCTGAGGGTGAAAATACTGTAGTAAATGTTGATGGTACCGACGTTGCTATCTTTAAAATTGAAGGTCGGCGATGAAATTATTTGCCCCCGACACGGCGCACGGTTTTGTATTAAAACCGGCGTAGTCACTGCCCCACCTGCGTATGAAAATATTGATTGTTTTCCTGTCCGCATTGAGCAAGGCAGAATACAGGTTAGGGATGATCGTTGGGATTAAGGATTAACTTGGGTTGTTGCTTGTTGGCAACCCAATGCAAAGCTATTTGGGTAAGCACTCAAATAGCTGTTTTGCCATTTTCACCAATTCAAATGTCTCGCCATTCGATAAATCTTGCTGGATTCTAGCCTGTTCAGAAAAGCCACATTTTTTATAA